>JAUVIX010000283.1 GCA_030592565.1 Chlorobiota bacterium | reverse complement strand
GAATAGTGGGTATTCTTGTAGCAGTATTAGCTTTTTATTACATTGTCGCAGCCCAAAATGAACTAACAATTTTCTTTTGGGCAACCGTAATTGGAAGATTTGCTATACTGGTAAGTTTCATCTTACTTGTTGTTGCTAAAAAAGCCAAGCCTATGCTTATCATGTTTGGTATAATTGATGCAGCAGGAGGGCTTTGGACCCTTTTAACATTATAGTAATTTATTTTTTTCTATAAGATCATAGCGTGGTACTTCATATAACAAACCAGCAAATTCAATTAAAACTGCATTTGCTGTGAACCGTAAGTAATAAGCCAAAACAAACCTTTCTTCAGCTTATTTAAACAAGACTTGTGTGTTTGCCTTTATTAATTAGACATAATTAGTCAGTCCTAATTCTTCGAATTATTATAATAACCTTCGAATTTGTAGACAAAAGTCGCAGGATTATTAAAATCAAAATTCATTGTGTGATTCCATTTAGCAACCAATCCCTTCACTTCACCTTCTTTTCCTGTACCAACAGCTTCACATACTATCTTAAAGCCATCTGTGGTTGGGGTCTGCCATCCTGTCCATGACATATCCCATTTTCCACGGTCACCATCCACAAATACCTCAGCCGTTCCCCATACCTGAGCAGTGTTTTCTTCCTCTTCTTTTAACCAATTGACAACCCAAAAAGTTTTTCCGGTAACCCTCCAATCAGTTGCTTCATCGTACCATTCAGCAGTCTGCCCATCTATCAGTATCCTGCCGTCGGGTAATTCAGTTGTTGTACCTTCGTCACCAGGCGCAACCATTATACATATGCCGGTAAATTCGGCAATCGTACATTCGTCATTCTTACAACCAGAAAAGATAATGGTTACTCCAAAAACCAAAAACATTAAGATTAAACGTTTCATAATTTCCTGCTTTTTAATTGTTTAATAATTATTAATTAATTTTATCTCTCAGTATCTTAAAATACCTCCTTACATATTAATACCTCGTGATCATTTTTATCTCAATTCTAATCTATTCAAATCACTATTAAAGGCTAAGTTCTAATTATAACAGCATTTTGTTTAAAAAGCTCAAAAAGTTGATAACCATGGTCTGCCATAAGTATAGCCACAGGCCATTGCTTAATGGTTTTTAGCCAACAATGCTTTGTGCTTTATAAGATGGGTTGACTTTTGTAATATCTTCCTTGTCGGCATTGCAACAAATATACAACATACTTAACGAAAAGTCAATACGCGTATGTTCGCAGATTGTGGTAAAATGCAGCATAACTACTAAACAGCCTGCAATATTGCAGTCTGTCACCCGGTGTGTGCTGTCGGGTAGTGCTTTCATGTGTAACACCTGATAGGTATAAAAAAGTTCAAAGTTCAAAGTTCAAGGCTGAGCCTCGCATTCTGCCACCAGTTTATAAATTGTTTTTAAGAAATATTTGGTTCAGGTAAACAAAAACGATATCTTTACGCTACAAAGTTTACGGTACAGTTATGCCACGCATTTACCGGATGCCGGAACAGATATACGATATATTCAGGAATTGTTAAAACACAAATCATCAAAGACGACGGAGATATCCACGCATGTAAGCTGAGGTGTTTATGAAACATTAAAAATCTACTGGATGATATGGAAATATATAACAACAAAAGGAGGAAAACAATATGCAATCATCAAAAATTCCAAAAACAGGCAGGATTGGAAGATTTGCCAAGATAATTGAAAAAGAGCTTGGTGAAAAAGTTCTGTTAAAAGTAATGCAAGATTCGGGGAAATATGCATCATTCAAATCTCCTGAACAGGCTGCATGGTGGAAAGCTACTATTGAACGACTAGAAAAAGAAATCGGCAAGGAAAATGCCATCAAGATAATGGAATATTGTGGTCAAAAATGCTGCGGTCAAGGACATAGAAGAACTGCAAAGAAATTAATGGGTGAGTCAAAATCAATTGAAGAATTCCTTAATAAACTGAATAAAAAATTTATAGGTGTCAGATTCAAATTAAAGGATAAAAATACTGTTGTTGTAAGATATGATAAGTGTTTTTGTGGGCAAGTCAAACAAACCAAACAACCTTTCACCACAACTACATACTGCCAATGTGGGGTTGCATGGGAGAAGCAATTCTTTGAATCAGCACTCGAAATACCTATTGAAGTAGAATTGGTGCAAACAGTAACTACCGGAACAGAGAGCTGCGAATTTATCATTCACATCTGAAATAAAAGGAGATTATAAAGATGAATAAGGAAGTTGAAGAGTATATAGAAAAACAAAAATCACCGATATAACAAAACAGGTCATTACGGTTCAGATTTGCCGATCCAATAAGTAAGCAGGATACAAATTTTGACAATATTAATTATAGAAATATCAACTGTGCCCAACCGTGGATGGCTCCGCCATTGTAAAATAACGCAGTGCACCCCTCAAACCACCTTGCGACTTACTAACAGTTACTCACGTAATTACTTAAATATTTATGTGTTCGTGATTGTTTCGCAATTCCCGGCGTTACCCGTGTGTGTAAGGGATTTTCACCCTCAGGACTGTTCTTTTGTCATTGAAATATTCAAAAAACTTAATTATATTTGCCATTCGGGGCATACCACAATGTATATAAAAAATAAGCCTCCAATTTATCTGTTCCCTGTTTAATATATTATTCTTGCAACTGATTATTAATTGGCAAACTGATAACATTTCACAACAGCATATGATATTCTAAACGATATTAGAAAAGATGACCTGATAGATTTTGCATACACTTTAGTTGGTGACAATCCAATCTTTGATAAAGAGAAATACCTTTTTATTCCATTGGAAATGATGAACCCGGTTGATTTATATTCTGTACGTATTTTATATCCAAACGAAAAAGACTATACCTATGAATGCGTTGATTGCGACAGCCTCAGTTTTTCCAGTTCTGTGATTGACAAAAATAAGCTTATTGAAATTAGAAATGAGAATGTAAAAGCCATTGAACTTGAAGATTTTATACCAAGTTGGACAATACCTTATAAATATTTTACTTTAAGCAGCTTCCATTCATGGATCGATGTAAATAATTGGGCACAAAAGGTTTTTGCTTTAAATGAAGAACCGGAACTTGATAATGTATTTAATGAGATTTTTACCGGAGAAGAAACAACAGATGATAAAATCAATAAAATCATTGATTATGTTCAGAACGATATAAGGTATATGGGTATTGACTCAGGAATTGGGAGTATTAAGCCGTTCCCGCCTGAACAAGTCGTAAATCAACGCTTTGGTGATTGCAAAGATAAGTCCTTATTATTAGTTTCCCTGTTAAAAAAAATAGGCATTGAGAAAGCCTATCCTGTCCTGGCTAATGCTATCATGCAACATGATGTTGATAAACTATACCCCAGCAATGAAGTGTTTAATCATAGCATTGTCAGGTTCGATTATAATGATACTACATACTGGGTTGATCCATCTTTTGCACAACAAGGGGGAGATTTCCATGATTTATATAACATTGATTATGGTAAAGTTCTGATTATAGGCATACCATCAGATACGCTCCATAACATGTCACCAAGAAAAACAGAAACGGGTGCAGATATCATAGAAGAATTCACAATCAACTCTTTTACAGGGCCTTCAGTGCTTAAAATAACATCTAACCGATATGGATTTGAAGCAGATCAAAGACGGATGCTAATGGAATATTATACAACCAAAGATATTTCAGACATGGTAACCAAAAATCTGAAGTTACTCTTTCCGGTAGTAAACAGAACTGAAGAAATAATAATCTCAGATGATATTGAAAGTAATAATTTCTCAATAACATATAACTATGAAGTTGACGATTTCTGGAAAGATGGGAATATAGTAACAAATGAAGCCGCTAAAGGTTTTTGGATATTTAAATTCGAGCCACTTTCGTTATATCAATACCTGAAGAATGTATCTGTTTGTGAAGACAGGAGATTTGACTATGAGCTAAATCACCCTGTAAACCTTAATTACCGTGTGATATTTCATTTTCCTGAAGATTTGTTATTCCAGGATGATATTGACATATTCGATAATGAAGCTTTCTATTACGAAGAAAAAATTGAACAAATAAGTAGTAATTCATTACAGATTGATTACCGCTTAAAAACAAAGACAAAATATATTAAAGCGGAAAATTATAAAGATATATGTGATCAAAAGAATACAATTGCTAAAGGCCTACCGGTAATTATCTATTTTTACAAATATTAAAAAATCACATCAATGAAACATATTTCTGTTTATTTTCTTTTTTTCTGTTTATTATCAAATTTTGTTTATTCACAAGACACTATTACCGTTTATTATGATGAGGATTGGAAAGAAATATCTGATATAAATGAAGCTTCTTACTACAGAAAAGCATTCAGGGATAGTAACAAAGTGTTGGTTGCCCATGACTATTATATAAGTAACAAAATCTAAATGATTGGTTCATTTAAATCAAAAAAATTTAAAGTAAAACATGGTCATTTTATTTATTATTATGAAACTGGAAAACTAAAAAATAAAGAATACTATAATAATGGACTCTTATATTCAGCTGAAGGTTATTTTGAGAATGGAAACATAAGATATTCAGGTAAATACTTGCATGGAAAACGACAAGGGATTTGGACTAATTGGAATTCAGAGGGAAGAATTATCTTAAAAGGTAATTTCAAAAATGGAATGAAGGATGGAGAATGGATTAGGCATTTCCGTGATAGTAATATGAAAATCTATTATAATAATGGTGTTATAGAAGGAAAACAACCTGGTGGCATTGTAAGAAGAGAATAGGTATTTATCAGGTAGTGCTGTCAGGTGTTACATCTGACAGGCATAAAATGGTTGGGGGGTTATGAACAATGGGAATGGGTTCAAGGCTGAGGCGAGGTATTAATGGTTCCCCATATCAGATATCAGATATCTGGTCCGCCTCAGGCGGATCTGATATGCAAAAAGCTTCCGCCAGCTGGCGGAAGCTTTTTGCTGTGGTACCACCTGGAATTGAACCAGGGACTCACGGATTTTCAGTCCGTTGCTCTACCAACTGAGCTATGGT
>JAUVIX010000066.1 GCA_030592565.1 Chlorobiota bacterium | reverse complement strand
CCTTTGGGGAGATTTAGAGGGGTCGTAGCCGGTTTCGCGCAAAAGCATATCTAATTTAAGATGTGCCATTGAGTAAGAAGCCATTAAAAGTTCAAAACCGTTTAAACGTGGTATTAAATGTTCGTCCACGTAACCACTCCAGGCACCTTGCATTGCTTTAAATCGTTTGCTGTAAATGTACTTTACAACTTCGGCTAAAAAAGTTCCTGTTCCGGTTGCTGGGTCAAGAATTTGTACTTTGTGTACTTCTTTCTCCTGCATTTTTTTACTGCCTTGTATTGGAACTTTTATTTTTGTCTTGCTTGTATCGGCAAGTCCTTGCGGTAAATCGAATTCGGTTTTTAAAATATCGTCAACAGCACGAACAATAAAATTTACAACCGGCTCGGGTGTGTACCAAACCCCTCTTGCTTTTCGTAGTTTAGGGTCGTATTCTGCAAGAAAGGTTTCGTAAAAATGAATAATCGGGTCATTGGTTTGTGTGCTTTTCCCAAAGTTATGTAGCAGTGCTTCTACATTGGTTGCCCTGAAAACTTCTGCAAGGTTGTCAACTGTTGTTTTTATTCTTTCATCAATATCCGGCCCTGCGACATAACCAAAAAGTTTACGCAAGAATGGATTTGATTTAGGGATTAATTCGGCTGCTTCTTGCCTGCTAAAATCATCAAGTGTTGTATCGTGCAGTCTTGCAGCAAACATTCCATAAGCCAATGTTTGTGCGTAAATATCGGCAAATGCTTTTGGTGTTAAATCGTGAATTAAGATGCTTTTGAATGTTTTGTATTGTTCTCTTAACGAAGTATTTTCTTGTGTTTCTTCATCAGAGGTAATTGCACGTTCCAAAATGTCTTGCAATAATCGGGCTTTTGAAGCCATCATCTCAGCAAGTTTCTTGCTCGATTTGATAGTCTGCCCAATATGAGTACAAAAGTTTTTAATCAGGTTTTCAAATTTCGAAAAATTGTCTGCAATTGGTTTTACAATGTGGTGTGCCCCATTGGTAAAATCAATTTCCCCAATTCGTATTTCGTGAATTAATTCTCCGTTTTGAAAAAACTGAAACCAAACGTAGTCTGTTATTATCAGGTTGTCAAGTGCTTTTTTGTAACGGTCAAATTGTTCTTTGTATCCTTTGCTATTCAGGTCTTTTCCAATGTCTTTGGCTTCGATGTAACCGATTGGGATTTTTCCTTTTGTTATTACGTAGTCAGGGTTTCCGCAGTCGGTTACATTTGCAGACTCGTTTGTTATTTCAACACCTTTTACTAAATCTCTAATCAATGTTTCAAGGTCGCCACGATACGAATGTTCTCTTGAAATTCCTGACTTAAGCCTTGTGCTTACTTTTTCAATATAATGTTCAATAGTCATAATTCAAGTTTAGTATTAGGATGAGCGTTGCCAAAAATCAAATCCGAAAAATCGGGACAAGTTGTGCAATTTGTGCTGTAGCTCTTCCTTTTTTTCATTTCAATTCATTAAAGGGATTTTAGCAAGTTAATAAAATTCTTATCTCCAGCCTTTTTTATAAGTTCATTTAAAGATGCTTTGTTTAAAAAAAATCTAAAAACAAATGCATATTCCTTGTAAGTTCCTTTTTTTGTGCCCTTCACTATTTCCCAAATTTGGTTTTCTGAAAGCTTTATATTAGAATTATTGAATTGATTCGCAGCATAAATAGCAAATCCTTCATAAAACCAAGTTGGTCCCATTGCATCTTCATTTCCTTCTAAAATTCTGATATGTAATCTATGTGCTATTTCATGAGTTAGTAATTTTTTAAAAGAGTTGTCTTCAATACCTTCGGGATATATTTCTGCATATACGCCTGGAGACACTGATATTAATGTTCGATTTTCAAGGCAAGCCGAAAAAGATTTAGGTAGTTTAGTTGTGATATTCATTTTTAGAAATCCTTTTACAAATTTATCAAAATCCTCTTTGGAATCAATAATAATAACACTGTCCATAAAAGTTTTATATGTCAAATCCTTCCAACTATATCGTCTGGCAAATTTTTTTATGCTTTTTTGAGCATTAAGTACTATTTCTTCAAATTCTTTTCTTTGGTTCTCAATTGAATTTGGAAGAATAATCGGAGTTTTTATTGGATTTATATCAACCCATTCATTAACTTTTGGAAGGGTTTCTTCATTCTTTTTTGCCTTGTTCCAACAGGAAGTTAGAATTAATATAATAGTTAAAAGTGCAATAATTTTTGTTTTCATCTCAAATCATCATTTTTAGTTGTCCCAAAACTTGGGACAACTGACTTCCTTCGTCCTTTAATTTTGTTTTTAGAGCATTCCAATACTTTCTTGGTCGAGGGCTTTCAGTTAAAACGGCAACCACATCAACAATAGAGATATACCATTTTTCATTATCACTATCCCAAACTGTACGAATAGCGCTGTCTTCAAATATTTTTATAGCGTCTTTTTTAGTCATAATAATTTAATTACGAATTTAAAACGTATATCAAATATCATTCTTCTATTCAGTATCAACCACACATCTGAACCCTACGGTAGCATTTCTTTCAAATCCGGGAGAGACTCGCAGAAGCATTTGGGTTTTGTTAAGAGGCTGAGGGCCTCCTTTAACATACCACCAGCTTGAAGTCGGGTTGTAAAAGCTGCCGCCTCTCATTATTATAAAATAATAGCTTCCATCATCATAAATATCATTTGTCAGTTGCCACACATTACCTACCAAATCCTCAACACCATTGGGCGTTGCTCCGTCAGGGTATTTATTCACAGCAGTTATCTTTCCCATACCTGAATTGCACTTCCCATCAGCCATTTCATCTCCCCAGGGATAGAGCATCCCGTCAGTTCCCTGTGCTGCAAATTGCCATTCGGCCTCGGTCGGCAATCGCTTCCCTATCCATTTAGCATAGGCATTTGCATCTTCATAGCTGATGTAAACAACAGGGTAATTCTTCATTCCTTTGAGATATTTCTTCTCTTTCCAATTTTTAAGAAAGTTGGTAGTATCTTCAGGAGAATATCCTGTTGATTCCAAAAATTCATAAAACTGGTTATTTGTAACAGGATATTTATCAACATAAAAACTCTTTAGCCTTATTATTTTAGAAGTATCATAATCAGGATAAGGGATAAAGCTCCCGCCTGCATCAATTTTCATCTTAATGCTACCGGCAGGAATTTCCACCATCCCGTCGGGAATCTTTTCGGGAATGGCAGTTTTAACAACCCTGCTTACCAGCTTTGGAGTACCGGGATTGGGAGTAAGAACACGCTCATCAAGCAATTCATCCTTATCAAAAAGTTGTATCACAAACTTTCCCTCATATTTTCCGAATATATCGGACAAATTAATGGAAATATCCTCTGCATCAAGAATAATTGCGGCTGCATCATAAGCCGGGTTTCCGGCAGTAATGGCAATTCTGTTCCCTCCTTCAGGACTGACAAAAAGAGAATCATCCCTCAATTCAACATCCAGCAACTCCGGAAAGCCGGCAATACAATCCACACTTCCCTCACGCCTTGTTCCGAGAAATGACTTATCGAAAGCACAAGTTTGCACAGGAATCAAAAATCTACCGTTTGAAGTGTCTGCTATTAGCTCCTCATGATTCCAAAGACTCACATAATGAAGATTATCACTCTTCTCAACTTCAAACAAGCTCCCCGAATAGCCTTCAGGTATCAGGCTGTAAATTGTATAAACAGTTTTATTCTCAGCAGGAAATTTATTCACCCAAATATTATCATTAACAGTTGAAATCAGGGGAGTCCATTTTAGGCTGTTGAACACTGAGCTATTCTCTCTCATAACTTTAACGGCTTTTCCAAGATAGCGCAACTCCTCATCCATCCAGGCGGGTCGTCCTGGCGCAAATGTATTCAACTCAATGCCATAACCATTAAACAGAGATATTGCCACTTCACGGTGGATTCTTCCCTGGCTCAACTGACAAACTCTGAAAATAGCAAAATCAGGTTTAATTAGCTTATTCATATTAAGAGGCGGCGGCATAAAAATGGCATCATGCACGCGTCCTGAAATGATCCCGGGCATATCTTTAACCACAGCCATTCCTTCAGAATACATTACCACACCGGACTTAACACTGTCGGCAGCCCTCTGCAACTCAATGCTGGAGCTTCCCCTTGTATCGAGCACAACACCATCTGCATCAACGGCTTTTATCAATCTTGCCATCCCCTCATACGGGTCTTCAGTTCGTGTACTCTGGTCCCAAGGATTGTAAGCAATAAAAAATTTTGTTCCGTTTTGTTTTGCCCATTCCGAGAGTTCATTCAGCTTCTCCAGTCCTCCGGGAAGGTCGGCATACAAATCCCACTGATTTCGGTCATCCACACCGAGGGCAGGCCAGGTAGGCCATATCCCGAAAACATCATATCCCCCAAACAGTTTTTTACCCGACTCCAGAAATTCCTTAAACTTGTATCCATCTTTTTCCTGATCATAAAATGAATGATCCCAGGCAAACTGCAATATCATCAGGTAATCATTCCTGATCCAGGCAATATCTTCACGCAAAAATAAAGAGTTATCAAATTCCTCAAGATCACAGAGATAGCGTTCTTGAAACATCAGTTTTAACCCATTTTGCCACTCCCCTGAATATTTATCGGTGTAAATTTCATAGTTCACCGAACCTCCCGGATACAGATATGTTTTATATCGGCCTTTGCGTCCCTTTTCAACATCTTTTCTACGGGCAATCGCACAAAGAGAACTCCCGTCACCGGCAGTTATTGAACTATATCCCATTTCCCAGGCATTATCAGGAAGAATAACTCCCAAAGGTTCTTTCCCCGGCCTGAATAATTTTGTACGAGCAAGCGACCAGGGGCCTTCACCGGTAATGTATATATTTTCAGGCAACTCTCCGAATGGAACCATATTCTCAAAGATAACCGTATCTTGAGTATAATTTTTAACGGATACAAAAAATTTTTCGCCGTGCGAAAATGTTGAATCCCACCTGATGATTGCAAAAAACAAAGTATCCCAGGCAATTTCAATTAGCGAATCATTATCAATAACCGTTGCTGTAGTTGAATAATATACTGAATCATCTATTACAAATGAAAAAAACGGGAGAGCTCCGTCAATGAATTCACTGGTACTATCATTGTGCCTGATGCCGTCAACACTCAGCCCAAGATCCGTAATAAAATTTAAAGATTGCGATGAAATTGGCTGAATAACCATAAATAATACTATTTGTAGCAGCAATGGATAAAATGGTAGTTTCTTCATGATTCTCTAATTTTTGTGATTAAATCATTATTTGGCCTTTTGACAATACAAATTTAGTTAATTTTGTCTTCATAAGACAAAAATATTATGTTACAAGATGTTGTAATAGATTTTAAAAATGCTTCAATTTTCCAAAAGGAGGTTCTGGTCCTCTCTGGAGTTGACATGACTGTTGTAAAAGGAGAGTTTGTTTATATGATAGGCAGAACGGGAACAGGGAAGAGCAGTCTTTTGCAGACAATTTATGCAGATCTTCCGCTTGCATACGGAGATGCTACTGTTGTTGGTTATGATTTAAAAAAGATTAAAAGAAAGGAGATACCCTTTTTGAGAAGAAAGCTTGGAATAATTTTTCAGGATTTTCAATTGCTAACTGATCGTTCCATAGCTGATAATCTCCTTTTTGTGATGAAAGCTACCGGCTGGAAAGATAAAAAAAAGATGCAGAGCCAGGCACAGGATGTTCTCGAAAAAGTTGAACTTGGCACTAAAGGTTTTAAGATGCCACATCAACTGTCGGGAGGAGAACAGCAAAGAGTTGCTATTGCCCGTGCACTTGTAAATAATCCTGAGATTATTCTTGCGGATGAGCCTACCGGTAACCTCGATCCTGAAACTTCAACCGGCATAATGAAACTTTTATTCGATATTAGCCAGGCCGGTCGCTCTGTTTTAATGGCTACACACAACTATTCCCTTTTCAAGCAATTTCCGGCAAGGACATTAAAATGTGAGGCAGGAAAAATTATTCCATACAACCCTTCCTATTCTGATATGGATGAGTGGTAGTAAAAAATGGGTCAGGTTAATTTGATGGAGAGAATGATATATTTTCTGATAGCTTTGAATTTTTTTTCAATAGGGATGACTTACTTTTGTGAAAAATTAGAGACTGAGAGTTACTTACAGGCGGGAATAACACACCCCCACCTACGCTGAAGCTTTTGCAGGCAAGCCCTCCGGCGCACTGACTGGCACACCCCCTCTCGTCTTGCGCTAAAATCCAACGTGCAGAGGGGAGCAATGGGGGCACATCCTTTTCGGATACAGTTACGAAATCTGACAGGCTATACTCCCCTCTGTGGGGTAGCCAGTAGGTAAGCCGAGAGGGGGTGAAAGTGCCTTGTGTGTAAGCGGGGGTGTGTTGAATCCACCCAAAAACACAAAAAGCTTTTTAAAGGTAATTGATTATCTTTACTTATATGAAGCCTGAAACTCCAGTGTTAATACAATTGATAGAAAATTTGGATGCCTTAGGTTGACGCCAATGTGTATATACGGGGTTGTTTTCCTTATTGGTGTGTGCATAGTTTGCTGACAATGGTGAGTATGAAGGTTTTGGAGGACATCAATCATAAGTCATCAGGAGAATTAACTACATCTTTTCAGGAACGTCAATGCCAAGAAGCGTCATTGCGTTCTTAATAATGTTTCCAACGAAAAAGCTTAGTAGTACTCTGAAATTCGCAATTTCCGGTTCAACTCTTTGTAAAATTGGAGTATCCTGATAATAATGGTTGTACTCTTTTGTAAGTTCATAACAGTAATTTGCAATTTGTGCCGGACTTAAATTATCATCTGCCTGATGTAAAACCTGTGGAAATTCATATAGCATCTTCAGTAAATTTTTCTCAACCTTCGTTAGTTTAATACTGCTAATATTCAACTCCTTTTGAAACTCAGCGGGAGTTTTTTCTGCCTTGCGAAAAATTGACTGTATCCGGGCAAAAGTATATTGGATAAAGGGGCCGGTATTTCCGTTAAAATCAATTGACTCCTCTGGATTAAAGAGCATATTCTTTTTGGGATCAACCTTAAGCATATAATATTTTAATGCTCCCAGGCTGACAATATTGTAAAGCTCATTTCTCTGACCCTCATCAAAGTCACGTGTTTTACCAAGCTCTTCAGTTGTTTTGCGAGCTGTTTCATACATTTCATCCATAAGTTCATCTGCATCAACCACTGTTCCCTCGCGGGATTTCATTCGACCGTGAGGCAATTCAACCATCCCGTATGAAAGATGATAAACCCTGTCGTGCCACTCTCTGCCAAGTTTTTTCAACACTTTCTTTAAAACATCAAAATGATAAATCTGCTCATTACCAACAACGTAAATAAACTTTTCAGGATGGAACTCATCCCAGCGCCTTTGTGCTGTTCCTATATCCTGAGTTATGTAAACCGAGGTTCCATCCTTACGAAGCAACAGTTTCTCATCAAGGCCATCATCTGTGAGGTCAACCCAAACCGAGCCATCATTTTTTCTATAAAAGACGCCTTTCTCTAAGCCTTCTTCAATAATTTCCTTTCCTTGTAAATATGTTGATGATTCATAATTGACCATATCGAAATCCACACCAAGTCTTTTATATGTCTTTTCAAATCCGTCATAAGCCCAGGAGTTCATCAATTTCCATATAGCCATAACATCCTCATCAGATTCCTCCCATTTTTGTAGCATCTCTTGTGCTTCGAGCATTAAAGGAGTATTTTTTGCAGCATCATCTTCGGTATAACCTCTGTGCACCATCTCCTCTATCTGCTCCTTATGCTTCTTATCAAATAATACATAATATTTCCCAATCAGGTGGTCACCCTTAAGCCCCGAAAACTCAGGAGTTTTACCATCTCCCCATTTTTGCCAGGCAAGCATTGATTTGCAAATATGAATACCACGATCGTTAACAAGATTAATTTTCATAACCTTTCTTCCATTGGCTTTTAAGATTTGTGATAAAGAATATCCTATAAGGTTATTCCTTACATGTCCGAGATGAAGTGGCTTATTTGTATTGGGAGAGGAATATTCAATAACATATGTATTTGAGCCGTTTGAACCGGAAAACCCAAAATTATCATTATGATAATTTGTCAGAAAAAAATCTATCCAAAAGTTTTCCCTCAATTCCAGATTCAGAAATCCTTTAACAACATAATAAGCATCTATCTCTTCAACATTAGCCACAAGATATTTTCCTATTATATCGGCCGTATCAGGTGGCGATTTTTTTGATATCCGTGAAAGTGGAAAGACAACAAGTGTGTAATCACCCTCGAATTCCGGATTTGTTTTTTCTATCTGCAAAGTTTCGGGACCAATCTCCTGCCCGAACAGACTATTTACTGCTTCTGCTGCTTTTTGTGCAATTAATTTCTCAACCATCCCAAAAATATTTGATGCAAAATTAATGTAAAATAACATTCGACCTAATTTAACTTTTGCAATATGTTTCTGTAAGTTTTTAAAACTATCAACGACTTAGTATTTGAAATTAATATTTAACTCTAAAATTTATTACTATGAAATGTATGATGACACAAGTTTGCGACAGGTTTTCTGATAAATTAAATATTTTGAAAGATATTCCATTATTGCTAATGCGATTGGTTCTTGCTTACGGTTTTTTTAATCCTGGAATGATGAAATGGCGAAATATGGACGATATAATAAGCTGGTTTGGCGAAATGGGACTTCCTTTTCCGGCTCTTAACGCTTACCTTGCAGCTTCAACGGAAGTTGGTGGAGCCGTTCTTCTTCTTTTGGGTTTTGGAACAAGAATCATTACTATTCCGTTAATGATTGTAATGCTCGTGGCCATTTTCTCTGTTCACCTTCTCAATGGATTTGAAGCAGGAGATAACGGATTTGAAATCCCCTTGTATTATTTGATAATGCTATTTACCCTATTCGTATATGATGGCGGTAAAATTAGCCTGTATGGATTGATTAAAAAACGAACAGCAAACTAAATTATATTTTGCTAACCCGCCACTTGTGAATTTGTGGCGGGTTTTTATTTTTATCTCCGGCTGAATAAATATACAAAATTTATATACATTTGTAGCTTATAATTTTATGTATATGAAACGTATCATTTATCTTATCCTGATAACCGGAATTTTCGCATCCTCTTGTAACAACGGACAGAATTCGGAAAGTAAAACAAAAGAAAAAGAATCATCTATGAGCATCAAGAAAGAGCCATTCGGAAAAGTTGACAGCAAAGAGGTTTTTCTGTTTATCCTGAAAAATGAAAACGGTATGGTAGTTAAAATTACTAATTACGGCGGAATCGTTACCTCAATATTAGCACCGGATATAAACGGGAAATTTGATGATGTGGTTCTCGGGTATGATAATCTGGATGGGTATCTGAAAGAGACTCCTTATTTCGGGGCTATTGTTGGCCGTTACGGAAACAGGATTGCAAAGGGCACCTTCACAATTGACGGTGAAAAGTATTCACTTGCAATTAACAATGGGCCAAACTCTTTGCACGGTGGAATAAAGGGATTCGATAAGGTTGTCTGGGATGCAGAAAAATTTGAAACAATGGATGGCGTTGGTATTAAACTGCACTATCTTTCAAAAGACAATGAGGAGGGATATCCTGGGAATCTGGATATTTACGTGACTTATACTTTATCCAATGAAAATGAATTGAAAATAAATTATCTGGCAACAACCGATAAGCCGACACCAATTAATCTTACACACCACAGCTATTTCAATCTTGCCGGGACTTCGGGAAGGGATATCCTGGGCCAGGCTTTGTTTATTGATGCGGATAAATATACCGTTGTTGATGAGAACTTAATTCCGACTGGTGAGCTCAGAGATGTAACCGGTTCACCAATGGATTTTAGAAAGTCGGTAACCGTTGGAAGCAGAATAAATGATGTGGAAGGTGGATATGACCACAATTATGTTTTGAATAACAATAATCAAGTTGCAAAAGTGGCTGAACTTTTTGACTCAGTATCAGGTAGGCTCATGTATGTCTCTACAAATGAGCCGGGGATGCAATTTTATTCAGGCAATTTCCTTGACGGGAGTATTACAGGCAAGAAAGGAATTGTGTATAATATACATTTTGGGTTATGCCTCGAAACTCAACATTTCCCTGACTCACCAAATCATCCTGAATTCCCTAATGTAATATTAAAGCCGGGAGAAAATTACACTCAGACAACAGTTTATAAATTCGGCATTAAGTAAATTTCCCCTTAACACAAAAGTAGCAATCCCGAAATTTCGTATTAGCGTCAACATAAGGAATGAATAAGAGGGTATTACCCTATAATCCCGGAGGGATGACAGGTGCTAACACAGGACGAAGCGCAGCAAAGTCCTGTGCTTAAAGCAAAGTAATACGGAAGGGCTGAAAGCCCGACAGGTCATAAAATTTAAACAAATTAACACCCTAATGTGAATAACAATTATGTGTTGACACTTTTACCTGTTGACAATATACGACCTTTGCAGAACGTTGATAATCGATGAAAATGAAGATTTATATATCCACTCTTATTATCTTTTTGTTTTACGCAGGAGCTGCTAAGGATGTGCTTTCTCAAAACTCCGAAAAACGAATATCAAGGTCGGAATACATAGAGAAATATGAGGAGATTGCTATTAATGAGATGAATAAGTACGATATTCCTGCGAGCATTACACTTGCACAGGGAATTCTTGAATCGGGGAACGGGAACAGCAGGTTGGCAACAAAGGCCAATAATCATTTTGGAATTAAATGTCATAAAGGATGGACAGGCAAGACTTTCCATATGGATGATGATGAAGAAAACGAATGTTTCAGGAAATATAAAGACCCTTTTACATCATATAAGGATCACTCAAAATTCCTTTCGACGCGAGGAAGATATGAGTTTCTATTTGAATTGGATATAACAGATTACAAAGGCTGGGCAAACGGGCTGAAAAAGGCAGGATATGCTACCAATCCAAAATATCCACAACTTCTGATAAAGATAATTGAGGATAATGGCTTGTTTGAATATGACAAACTTTATAAGATTGACAGAACAAAACTTGCTAAAAATGTAAAGCCTAAAAATGATATAACACCTGAAAGTGCCAAATTTGAAATGATAACTCCCACAGGCAGAAGAGTATATTCCAATAACGATGTTAAATTCATTTTTGCAAAAACAGGAGATAATTCTTATGCAATAGCCAAAGAATTCAACATCTATAAATATCAGGTAGCCAAATATAATTTTCTAACGAAGAAAGATACGATAAAAGAGGGACAGATTATTTATCTGGAAAAGAAAAAGAACAAGGGGAAAGATGCATATCATACTGTTCAGGCTGGAGAAAATCTCTATGATATTTCAGAAAAATATGCCGTAAGACTCAAAAAATTGTGTAAATACAATAGTCTGCCCAAAAATGCAATACTTTATCCCGATCAGAAAATAAAGTTAAGGAAGTAGAGGAGTCTTCTGCTTTCGTTAAGGGACAACATAAATGTGCGATAAATTTGTACGTTTATAAAGAAGTCCCGATAGGGACTACATAACGGTAGAAAATATAAATAGATCGAACGCAAGTGCCGTTAGGTACGCAATATTTCAACCGGATATAATGTGTTAAGAATTATTATTATTTCATCCCTTGCTCCTCCGCTGTAGCTACGGCGACATGCGGGCTAAGAAAATATTTTACAATTACCCTAATGAAGTTTTCTTATGATCAAGTTCATCCTTTTTATTATCACCATCCATCTCTTCTCTTAACAATTGTCTCATTTTGCTTATCTGTTCAGGAGTTCCAAGGACGAATAGCTTTGAGCCATGCGACACTTTTGTGTCCGGTCCGGGATTAAGCACATAGTGGCCATCAGGTGCTTTAAACCCGATTATATTTGCTCCTGTTTTTCGGTGTATTCCAATCTCGTAAATAGTTTTTCGCTTTGCGTTATCAGGAAGGTCTTTGCAGACTATCTCATCAAGAATTGTCGGGTCATCGCTATGAACAGAAATATGATCTAGAAACTCAACAACATCAGGACTTGCAACGAGGGCAGCCATATGGGAGCCTCCTACCTTCTCAGGCATCACA
This sequence comes from Chlorobiota bacterium, assembly GCA_030592565.1. Taxonomy (GTDB): domain Bacteria; phylum Bacteroidota; class Bacteroidia; order Bacteroidales; family JAADJA01; genus JAADJA01. The sequence goes on along the minus strand of JAUVIX010000066.1, from coordinate 811 downwards.
ACACTGTCAGCACCGGCCATACGAAGTTTTTTCTCAGCAATATCACCTGAGCCGCGGCTTATAATTTTAAGATTTGGGTTAAGTGCACGTGCAGTAAGCACAACATACAAATTATCTGCATCAACAGGTAAAGATGTTATCAGTGATTTTGCCGTTTTAATATTTGCCTTGATAAGAACATCATCAATAGTAGCATCACCTTCAATGAAGTAACTTGAATATTCAGGATGTTCGGTAATCAAATCGGTGGCTTTATCAACCACAACATATTTATAACCGTGGGCCACAAGCTCATCAATAACCTGACGGCCGTTTCGCCCGAATCCGCAAACAACAACATGATCTTGCATTTTTTTTAAAGTTTTGGATTTATAGCCTTTTAAAAAAATCTGTAATTGCCCTTCAAAAAAATGTGCTGACAATGCAGTAAGGGCATAAGCAAAAGTAGTAAAACTTAAAATAATCAGAAACATAGTAAATATCTTTCCACTCTGAGACAGTCTGTGAATCTCGCCAAATCCAACTGTAGAGATTGTGATGATAGTCATATAAAGAGCATTCAGAATAGAATCACCCTCAATGGCCATATAGCCTATAATACCCACAACGACAATAAAGACTATCATTGATAGACCGATGAGGACTCTTGTGTTACCCGATAATCTTTCCATTTACTAAATTTTGACTGTGCAAAGATAAGGAAAGAAAATAAGATTCTAATTTGAAATTCAATTGCAACGATTCTTTCCATATATTTGTCATTTGTTATAGAATACATATCAATGATGACTAGGTCGATTCTAACAATATT
>JAUVIX010000336.1 GCA_030592565.1 Chlorobiota bacterium | reverse complement strand
GTCTGAAAAATGACAGGGAGGCTCAAAAGGCTTTGTATGATAAATATAAAACAGAAATGTACACTTTGTCCTATCATATTACAAACAATTTTGAAGATGCCAACGATGTATTGCAGGAAGGGTTTATTCAGGTTTTTGAAAATCTGAAATCGTTTAAAGGGAATTCGCAATTGGGAACCTGGATACATACAATTATTGCCAGAGCTGCACTTAAAAAGATTAAGAATAAAATTCATTTTGTTGAAATTAGTGAGGTTGAAGAACCTGATACACTTGACTGGAACTCAATCACAGATGTGCAATACCTTGAAAAAGCCATCGCTTCACTGCCGGTGGGTTATCGTTCTATTTTTACTCTGTATGAAGTTGAAGGATTTAAACACAAGGAAATTGCTGAAATGATGAATATCTCTGTTAATACATCAAAAACTCAATTGCATAAGGCAAAACGAATGCTTATGGAGAGGCTAAAAGAAAAACTGAACTAGTGGAAAAGAATAGGAAAATATTAAAAGATGCACTGCGTAATTTACCGGTTTACCAACCTGAAGATAGAGTTTGGGACAGGATAGAGGTACACCTTAATAAAAGCCTTTCTTTGGACAAATTAGGTCAGTTAAGAAAATTTGAGCCACCAAAAAGTGTCTGGGATAATATTGATGAGAAATTGACCCGTAATGAAAAGCTTTCTACCCTCCCTAAATATAATCCACCTGAGAAAGTTTGGGAAAGTATTGACAGAAGCTTATCTAATGGAAAAGATAATCAGGCTAAAAACAGGATTATTAAGTTGGTGAAATGGACTTCGGCTGCGGCTGCAATTTTCATCCTGGGATTTTTCGTCTTTACTAAAGTTAATACTGACAATAGGAATATTAGTTATTCGGAGGAATGGGTGGAGCTACAGGATATGCAACAATGGGATGAAGGTGGACAAATGTTGGAGAATACGCTTGTTTTGATTTGTGAAGAAAATCCGGTAGTTTGCAAGTCGCCTGAGTTTAAAAAAATGAAAGCAGATTGGGAATTTTTAAATAAATCAAAGCAAGCCATCCTAATGCAACTGAGTAAGTACGACACAAATACAGAATTGGAAATAATGTTAACAGAGATTGAATTGGAGCAAACAAGTTTAATTAAAGAAATGATTGCAAATACCATCTAACTGAATGCAAAAGCACATTTACAACATACTGTTATTATTCCTTGTTCAGGGTTTGGGTTGCAATGCTTTGCAAGCTCAGGTAAAGGTGCAGGTTGTTTCTCAAAAAATCAGTAAATCAGTTGATTGGAAACAGGGTATGACTTTTCAGCTTGTTGCGGAGCGTGCTGATGTGTTTTGTACTACGCATCAACTTAGTACCATTGCTTTTGAAATCGTATTCATTGCAAAGCATGAAAATAAAAGCGTTGCAGAGGCTGATCTTAAAAAAATGAAATGGGTTTTTGAAGTAATAAATAAAAAAGCATTTCTGAGGAATTATATTGAACTGGCCAGAAATGAATCTAAGCCCGAATCGGATATCAAGGTCGTGTACCATATAAAAGTTCCCGAAAATTGTGCCGTAAATATTAAAAATTATTTTGGGAAAATAGAAATTGAAAACTTGAACTATAAACTCAATATTGATAGCGAATTTAGCATCATTAATTTGCAAAATGTTAGCGGGAATACAACAATTAGCACCACATTCGGCGATATTTCAGCTAATGGAATAAGCGGCGATATTCATATTGAATCCAACAGGTCGGATATTGACATTCATAACGTTGCAGGAAATCTTGATCTGCATTCAAACCTCGCTGAGATTGTTTTATGTGAAATTGACAATAATGTCGGAATTACTATAGATGCGGAAAAATCAAAAGTTAAAATCAGGGCAGGAGATTATAACAGGTTTTCCTTTAACCTCAATCTTACGAATGTAGAGATGAATAAACCTGATGGGATGTTGCTTGATTTTACTAAAAATGAAAAAGAGTCTATAAAGGCCGGTTTCAACACATCTGAAGATCACTCAAAAATAGATGTTAAACTAAATATTGGGACCTTAACTATTGAAAAGTAGAATAATATGATGAATAATACTAATAGCGTCAGCCTTCAATTAATCAATACAAAGTTGATTATTATCATAAGTATATTGATAAGCATATATCATATTCCACTTTATGCACAGGTAAATACGGAGTCTGACACGATAGGAATCAGGACAGATAGCGCCATAATATACTTAACCCCAATGGAATATGCTTTTATGATGCATGAAGAGACTTTCTGGTTGTTTAAAGCAAATGTTATTTTGAAGGATGGATATAGAGAAAGATACTATTTAAATATCGGGATAGAGAGGAGAATTGCCCCCAGTTTTTCTTTAAATTTTGAAATTGATCAATCAGCCTATGAAACTCAGGATGAATATCATATTCCATACAATGGAATTCAAAGTATCCTTGAAGCCCGGTGGTATTATCGATTAAATAAGCGTGTTAAGCAGAAAAATGTTGCCCGAAATATGTCGGACAACTATCTGTCCCTTGGGCTTGGCTATACCCACATAATTAGGAAGAAAGAAAACGATTTTATTTCTGTTTATGCAAAGTGGGGTTTGCAGCGCAGGTTTTTGAAATATGGACATACCGACATTGGAATAAAGGCAGGAGTCGGTTTTCCGTTGAATAATAATTACTCTCCTTTCTTTGTGTTTAACACATTTGTCAACTTTGGCGTAGCGTTTACAAAAGACAGGTATAAGCTAGATCGTGAGAAACTGTGCCCGGTACTCAAATGTTATGAAGCAGATAAATTTCTAATCAAGTCAAACCTGAGTAGCTTAATTTCTGCTTCTTTGTTTAATCGTTATACAATAATAGAAATTGCACCCCATATAGCATTTGAGCGAAAAATCGGACATTCCTCCTTCTCAGTCAATACAGAGTTGCAGCCTGTTTTTGGCTATTCCAAAATGTATGACGTTAACCAGGACAGGTATTATGAGGGCATCTTTTGGACAGCCAAGCTACTTCTTGAAGGTCGATGGTATTATAATCTCAAACGGAGAATCCTGAAAGGAAAAACAGGAAATGGACTATCTGCCAGCTATATAGCAGTGGGAGGAAGTTATAACTATTACAAACCAAAATATGAGCTAGGGTATTTTAGGCCAGACGTTTACATTACAACAGGTTGGCAACGCTTATTCAGCAAGCATCTCTATTTTGATATCAATATTGGAGTAGGATATGATGCAATACAAAGCTATGAAAGCGAAATATACCCAAGAATCAGAATAGCAGTAGGATATCGGTTTTAGGTTTAGAATTACCAGATGATTAGTCAGGCCTTAGCAGCTCATCAACTTTCTCATTCTTCAAAATCAATAGCCCCAGGCGCTCATCAGATATTCCACTTTTTAGTTCAAAATTAAATTTCGGCTTGCCATCTGTAACTTCAGAGTCGAAATAGTTAAACTGCAGCCCTTCTAATTTTGAGACCTCCTTAGCAAGCTCCAGCAAGTGGGACGATAACAGGAAAACAGAGCCGGGCCAGTTAAGCAATCCTTTTATGACAAGCAGAGAGCCGTCAAAGGCATCCTTGACATTTGTTCCTCTGAAAAGCTCATCGAAAATCATAAAAGAGCGTTTGTGCTT
>JAUVIX010000014.1 GCA_030592565.1 Chlorobiota bacterium | reverse complement strand
GTTTGCCGGCATTTGTTTCATTGTTTCCAATGATGTCGGGCATAGCAGTTACCTGATTTGCTTTCCCTTCAAAACTAAAGACATAAGCATGGCTACAAGGTCTGTTTTCCTCTTTTTGAAGATCTTCCGGTATTTTGATTATTAGTCCCTCTTTAGGATTGTTATGCCATTGCAGAGCTTGCTCGTAACCCAGCAAATACAGTGTACTGTTTTTGTTTGCATTAAAATATTTGAGTTTCAATTCTGTTCCCGGCCATTCCATTGCTATTGCATACAAGCGTTTATTGTTCTTTGCCAATGTATATCTTATTTGCTTACCTTCTTTGAAGTGTTCAGCCCTTTTGGTATTGTATATTGCTTCTCCGTTTATTTCGAGCCATTTCCCCATTTCAAGCAGTCTTTCAACGCTTTCCTGCGGAATGAGACCTTCGCCGGTTGGACCCACATTAAGTAAATAGTTTCCTCCTTTTGCAACCACATCAATTAGGTTATGAATTAATGTTTTGGCTGATTTCCAATTGTCGTCCCCAAATTTGAAACCAGGTGTCGTTCATAGTCATGCAACTCTCCCAATCAAGTGCAGAAGCATTTTCAATGATTTCCTGTTCGGGAGTTCCAAAATCGCCAACATATTTACCTTCTTTGTTCATGCCTTGCATACCATTTCTGCCTTTTCCAACCCGGTTATTGATGATAAGATCGGGTTTCATATTTCGCAGATAATTGTATAAATCAACACCTTGCTCCTCTGTCCATTCGTTAATCCATTCACCATCGAACCATACAACCGCCGGATCTAATTCTTCAACAATTTCTTTTAATTGAGGCTTTAAAATATTATCTCTGTAAAGATGAAACGAATCACCTTTTGCCTCAGCATAATGCCAGTCGAGGATGGAATGATAGGTGCAAAATTTTACATCTTCTTTTTTGCAAGCCTTGGAAAGTGGCTTTAGTACATCCATACCGTAAGTTGTAAAGTCAACAATATCAAACTCAGTTACTTTAGAGTCCCACATAGCTAAGCCTTCGTGATGTTTCGAGGTAATGACCATGTATTTCATACCTGCATCATGAGCCAGTTTTGCCCACTCATCGGCATTGTATTTTGTGGGGTTAAAAGGTGCTATCAGGCTTGCATATTCATCTGCCGGAATTTTTTCATAAAACTGAATCCATTCGGCATGACCATGTATGGTATCACCTTTATACACTCCGCCAAGATGAGAATATCCACCCCAGTGAATAAACATTCCGAATTTGGCATCACGCCACCACTGTATGCGTTCGTCTTTTTCAACTTTTGTTTCGGTATTAGCATAATCACGTGGTTCAGGAGTTTGACATGCTCCAATGAAAATCAAGAATATGATGATTGCTTTAGAAATATGTTTTGTGTGCATTTTTTATTGTGTAACTGTTTAAAAATTTTGCATCAAGATGCAAGAAGAAAGTCTAAAAAGACTAATCAAAGCTTACTGTCTAATTAAATTCACTATTCAGGTTTTTGCTTTCTCCCTTTTTAATCTCTATTTCAATAAGTTTATCTTTATATTTGATTAATGTGTTATTGTTATTATCAGAATGAATGGTAACATTATTTAAAATACCGTTTTCCCACTCCATATCCACCGTAAAACCACCTCTGGCTCGTAGCCCGCTAATATTGCCATCTGGCCATTTGTTGGGCAAAGCAGGGAGTAGATTGATTACCCCATTATGACTTTGTAGCAACATTTCGGCTATTCCGGCTGTACCTCCAAAGTTACCATCTATCTGGAAAGGAGGGTGGCTATCGAATAAATTACTTTGAGTTGATTTTCGCATCAATGCCATTACATGGTGATAAGCAGTTTCGGGTTGTTGTAACCTTGCAAAAAAGTTAATCATCCAGGCACGGCTCCAGCCTGTGTGTCCGCCACCGTGTTTTAGTCTTTTTTCTATGGTTTTGTTTGCGGCATCGAACAATGCGGGAGTTTCGGGGGTAATCTGCGAAAGCGGGTATAAACCAAGCAGATGCGACATATGCCTGTGGCCGGGTTCCCATTCATCATAATCAATAATCCACTCCATTATGGTGCTGTCTTTTCCAATTTTTACTGCAGGGATTTTAGAGCGGATTTGTTTCCAGTTTTCTCTTAGGCCAGCATCGATGCCCAGTATTTCACTTGCAGCCACACAATTATCAATATGAGCCATAAGGGTTTGATTGTCGATGGTTGCAGCATAAGTCAACTGGCAAGGGTAGTCTTTCCCATCAAGTTTGTAAGCATTTTCGGGCGACATGGTTGGATTGGTAACCAAATAGTCATCTTTCTCAATTAAAAAATCACTAATAAATGCCATTGCTTCCTTCATTATTGGATAGGCTTGGTTTCGTAAATGATCCGTGTTTTGTGTAAATTCGTAATGTCTCCATAAGGGAAAGGTCATCCAGACACCGCTTAGTGGCGACATTCCCCAACGCATATCAGCATTTGGTGCTGTATATCCAAAAATATCGGTGGCATGATGCATAGCCCAGCCATTGCATCCATACATTTCGGAGGCGGTTATTTTTCCGGGTTCTTGCCATTTGTTTACCAGGTTTGTGAGTGGTTCAACAGTTTCTGTAAGATTGCAGACTTCAGCAGGCCAGTAATTCATTTGCAGGTTGATATTGGTATGATAATCAGAATTCCAGGGTGCTTTTATATGCTCATTCCATAAGCCTTGTAAGTTTGCGGGAAGTATGCCGGGAGTTCTTGAACTGCCCAATAATAAATATCTTCCGTATTGAAAATATAAGGCGATGAGTGCAGGATCTTCATTTCCGTTTTTAACTGAATCTAGTCTTACATCAGTCGGAAATGCTGACATTTGTTCGCCTCCGAGGTTTATTTGAACACGGTTAAAAAATTGTGAATGGTCATTAATGTGGTTTTCTCTGATTTGAGAAAAGGATTTTTTCTGGGCTTTTGTAAGAATGTTTTCGCAAATTGATAATGGGTCAATGCTTCTGTCATAGTTAAGTATGTTTAAATTATAATCGGTGGCAGCAGTAAGAATCAGGGTTAGTTCATTAGCATTTTTAATAATCAGATTATCATTTTCAGCTATGATTTCGCCACCTTTATTAATGGCAATAAGTTTTGTTGCAAACTTCATATTTTCCCCACCCGGACCTTGTGCTTTAGTTGTTTCATCAATAATCTGGCCTGTCATTATTAATTGATTGATGTGCGCTTTTACGATGGCATCTTTTTCTCTGGTCAGATTTATTTTGGTATTGATACTTTCAGGTTTATCAGCAGAAATATTTACAACAATAATATTATCGGGTGCTGATGCAAAAACTTCCCTGGTGAAATTTATTCCGTTAATCTGGTAAGTTGTGGTGCTGATTCCGGTGTTTAGGTTTAAATCTCTTCGGTAGTTTGAATAATTCGCCAAACTATCTGATGAGAGAAAAATATCACCAAGGGTTTGATATGAGCGAAATCGGGGAGGGGTACTCAACAAACTTTTATTTCCTATATTATATGCTTCTTTAATGTTCCCATCGAAAATAAGTTGCCGCATTTTAGGTAGATCATTCAGGGCATTGGGGTTGTTGCCATTAAAGCGTTTGCCTGCCCACAGGCTCTCTTCGTTTAACTGGATACGCTCGTTATAAACATCTCCAAACACCATGGCGCCCAGCCTTCCGTTACCCACGGGCAGTGCCTCATTCCAATTGTTGGCCGGCTGCTGATACCAGAGCTGGTATGTGGTGTGTTTACCGACTAATGGGTTTTCTTCCTGAATGGAATAATTGCAGGCATTGAGAAATATAACTAGCATTAATAGATGAATAAGTCTTAGTTTTATCATAATATTTTTAAATATTTGTTTTTGTTCAGGAACTATAATTTTTATACTCATATTTCTTATTTAACAACAATTTCATCAATAAAAAACCAGGCATCATTGCCTGCTCCCGGGTGCCATTTGGGCAATGGTATTTTTGATGCGAAAACCTTAATGTATCTGTATTTGCCTGATATTTTATCTAAGGTATAATCCTGAATTATAGCGCCTTCATCGCTTTGTGCAATTTCGTTTGTTACTTCCCCAAGTTTGTTAAATTTTTCTCCATCAGTTGAGCCAAAGTATTCTATTTTTTCGGGAAATAGAATCCACGAACGTTGAATTTGTAAAAAGCCTGTTGAAATACTACTGATTGTTTTTTCTTCATCCAGATCAATAATAACATCTATATTTTTTCCGCTGAATCCCTGCCAGTTTCCATCATTAAATGCATTTCCTCCTTTAATGCTGTTTACGAGTGCCCAGTCGCCACCAGCTGCATATTTATCGGCATATTTGTTTTCATATTTTACTTTTTTTCCTGTTGCCAGATGAATAATAAAAATGTAATCTGCAATGGCAACCGAAGGTGTATTATCAAAATATACCCTTGCTTTTATACTTGTTGATTTATTTAGTGTGAAAGGTTTTTTATAATGATTTGATTGCAAATTGGGTTCAGTGCAATCGGTTGTATAGTATATATCAAATCCTTCCGGTGCCAGTAAAGTGATAATAAATGATTTGCTGATGCTGTCAAAAGAACTTTCTATTGAGACTTTTTCAGTTATTATCAGCCAACTATCGGTGCGGAATGATGATGCCGGCAGACCTTTATTATTAAACAAACTGGCTTCATCAGTATTTTTAAAAGCATATCGAACAGCAACCGGATGTTTTACTTTTTTTGAATATACGATAAGGGTTTCTCCATCTATTTCCGCTTGGGCAGGATAAAAAATTCTGTTAGTTTCGGCAATTTCAAAATTTGTTAGATTATTATCTTTTGCCATAAGTCCGCCATTGGCATGGTCAAAAAATAATCTGATTTTGTTGTTTTCTATTTCCACAGATTTAAAAAGCGGACCGCTGTAAACCAAATCGTTTTTGCCATAATCATTTGATAATGCCCACAATGCAAGCCGTTTGCCCACATCATGCTTGTTTGTGGGATGAATGTCCTTTGGGTCGCCAATATCCATAGTTACTGCCATGCCTGTATTTGGTGTATTTAAGGATTTTCGCTGAGCATCCCTGAGCAAGGCACCAATAATTGGAGTATCGTATTCATAAGGCGCCAACTGCACAAAATAAAATGGAAAATCTCCTTGTTTCCAATCATCTCGCCAGTTTTTTATCATTCTTGGGAAGAGTTTCTCATACAGAACTGCTTCCCCTGTATTGGATTCGCCCTGATACCAGATGGCTCCCTTTATACCATAAGGAAGTAAAGGGGCAATCATTGCGTTATACAATTGATTGGGCGATTGATGATCTATTGGCAGATTACCTCGTTTTGCCTTTCTTTCGGTCGCTTGTTGTCTTTCATAATATAGAGCATAATCAGAATCTGACCTTAATACATCCTCACTCATCCAGGCTTGTGCTGTGGAGCCTCCCCAACTTGTATGAATAAGCCCTATTGGAACATTTAAAGCCTCATTCAGGTTTTTGCCAAAATAGTAAGCTACAGCACTAAAATCTTTTGCAGTTTCGGGGGTGCACTCATCCCACCAGGCATGGCAATCTTTCTGAGGTTCGTCTGATAGTTGACGGGCTACATAAAACAATCTAATATTTGAATTATTTGCATTTGGGATATCCTCTTCACTATTCATTGATTGGTCGAGTGCCCATTGCATATTCGATTGCCCGGAGCAAACCCATATTTCACCTATTAACACATTGTGTAAAGTATCGCTATTTATGGTAACAAAATAAGGACCTCCTGCTTTTGGGGTTGGTAAATTTAGCGACCATTTTCCATTGGGATTAGTGGTGGTATTTATTGCTTTGTTGTTCCAGCTTCCCTTTACAATAATATTTTCACCTGGTTCTGCCCATCCCCAAAAAGGTGCTTCAAATTGCTGTTGAAGAACCATATTATCCGAAAATAGGGCGGGGAGTTTTGTTTGGGAGAGTAGGGTTTCTGCAAGTAGCAGTATAATTGAAAACAGTGTTATCTTTTTCATCCGTTTTTTGTTTTTCATAAAACTATTAATCCTCATCAGTAAGGCTTAGTGTAAATATGACACGAAGATATATAAATATCGTTTAGAAATACTAAAAAATAAGAAAAACACTCAATTATTAATCATTATAAATAACTATTTTTGTAACTATTTAGCAGCCTGTTTTTTTTCTAGAATGGGGTTTGCCACTATTTTATATTTTAATTATCTAAAAGTTCAATAGTCACTAAATATGCACAATGATCTGAAGCTACAGTATCTTGAATAACCTCAGTTTTAAGTATTTTCCACCTGTTTTTTGGATAGTACATTACATAATCAATCTTTTTTTTAGGATTGTTTGAAGGAAAAGTAGGCATTACCTTTTTTTTATCATAAGCAGGTGTCCACATTTTTTCAAGGATATTAATTGGTGTGCTCCCGGGTATTGCGTTTAAATCGCCTGCAAGAAGAGTAGGATATTTATTTGATGAAAACGCTTCGTTGATCTTTTTTGCCTGAGCAACTCTGTCCGTTTCATTTTCCAGATGATCAAGATGAGTTCCGATAAAAACTATTGTGTCGCCTGATGTCAGAACAGTTGTTATTTCCAGGGCAGCCCGTGGTTCATTTCCGGGAGAATAAGGCAGGGCAACATTTCTACTTTTAATAAGCGTATATTTCGACAATATTCCTTCGCCATATTCACCACCATCATAATACATTGCCCGTGCAAACAGAGGCGCCATTTTAGTTCTCCAGCCCAACTCTGTTACCAAGTCATATTTTTTTGCCCGATTTGTTTTGTAATCAACTTCTTGCAAAGCAACAAAATCAGGATTTACATCAATTATTACTTTGGCAATTATATCTAAATTAAAATCACCTTTGGTAGTTGCCCCGTGTAGGATGTTAAACGAAAGTACTTTAATTATTTTGCTACTGTCGATTGGAATTTGCGACCATACTGTTTGAACAGTTAATAATATGCTGAGAAAAAATATTATTGGTTTTATTGATTTCATTTTGTTTTGATTATAATAGTGTTGTTAACTTTTTCGAGAAATAACATTTCAGCATAAAACTGCCAATCGAATGAGATTGATTGATTTGCCAAATGATTATGATGATCTTGATCAAGAATATAATCCTTTGGCTTGTCAAGTAAACGTATTTTACTATATACCAATTCAAATTGTCTTCTTAATTCATTGAATTTCTCAGGAAGTTGTTTTATTATCTGCAAGGCTTCTAATTCTTGTTCTTTATTTTGAGCAGCATCCAAAGTCTTTAAATCTAATAGTGCCTGAGCAGTAAATCTAACCAATTTGTTTACTTGTTCATAAACCTCAAGCGTATAGATATTATGTTTTGCTTGTGATTTCATGATTGTAATTTTTGCAGCAATACTATTGCAGCTTTCTAAAACTATAGTTGCCTCATCCAAGCGGTCAGTATAGATGGAGTTCCATTCTCCCTTATTATTTACGTCAGGTAATACAATTACTAATTCGTCAATGGGATTCTTATTCTTATGTAAGGAATTACGTTTATTCCCAATTAAAAAGGCATTTTTCCAAAAGGCCACAGGTTTTTCAAGTTGATTAATAAAAGCATATTCGTTATTAGCGAGGGTGTAAGAAAACTCCCTTTGGCGGTAAGCTGATTTTATGTCTTCTTTGCTTCTTTTTTCACCTGTCCAGCTATATTCTGCGAAAGCAATTATTCCACGCATATATAGCTCAAAATGAGGAGAATCATCATCCCATAATGTTAATAATAAGCCATTCAGTCCATTTTCTATAGAAGATACGGAGAATGATCTTATATTTTCCATATTACCTTCTCTTTGTGGCATTAAAGCCCACCTGGTTTGTCCAGCTGCTGCACCCATTACTTGCAATCCGTTACTTTCAAACCATTCCATTGCTTTAATATTTCCTATTGATTGAGCTGCATGATAGTTCCACCGCATATAAATACAGTTTTTAGGAAACTGATCCAGGAACTCAAGTAATTTATGCTCGTTTTCTTCCCAAACTTTATCTACTTCTTGTTGGGTTAGCTTTGGGTTGTACATCGGCCGATAGACGCCTGCATATTTTAAGGGCATGTCATCCCAAAATATCGGTGTGCGTCCTTGCTCCTCTGCAAATGCACACACTTTGTTTAGCCAAATCAACTGTAATTCTAATGATGACATATCGCTTCCACGCCCGGTAGTATGAACTTCATCACCACCTACATGTAAGTATTTGCCTTGTGGTGTTGCTTCTATAGCATCTAAATATAAATCGAATTGAACTTCATAGGTTTTTGGATCAAGTGGATTAAAGGCCCAATCGCTCTCAGGATTATCACGTAAGTCTTTGTATTTGTCATGTTTTAAAATAAACGAAGAATGCCCCAACCCCTGTACTAACGGGCTTATCTCAATATTCCGCTCATAAGCATAATTACAGAGATTTTTCCACTCATTTATACTAAGTGCATCTGCTGATCCCACTTCGGGTTGGCGTTCATACTTAATTTTGTCTTCTGCCTCTAAGATAATGGCATTCACTTTATACTTTCCCAATTTATCCATTAACTTATAGTAGTAGTCAATTTTTTCTCTGTGGTGTTTAATGTCAATATGTATTGCACGATATGAAAGCAACGGATAATCTTCGATATTACATAAAGGCAAATTTACATCCTGCTCTTTTGCGTCCTCCATAAGCTGTTCAAGGGTCATAAATCCATAAAACAGACCAGCCTTATCTTTACCCGTGATGGTAATTTGTGTCTCTGAAATATCAAGTCTGTATCCTTCGGGTCTTAGTTCCAATGACTCATCCAAATTGAAAATAATCTGTGCTTTTGACTTTTCTTTAGTAGCTTGTATATTTTTCAATAAATCTCCACGAACAGGAAGATCAATTTCTTGTACCGTATAATAATATTGTATATCATTGTGCTTTAAACCGCTGGTCCCGGAAATGTCAAACTTCTGTGGTAATGGTAATAGTATAAAGTCTCCTGATTGTCCGGTGGCCGACTGAGAGTATATGAGTAAAATAAAAGATATGGGGAAAAGTAAAGCTTGAATTTTTTTCATAAGAATTATCGTATTATTTCTTTTTTAGCTGTTAAAGGTATAAAATCTTATTGAACATCAAACCATTTCTATTTCTCCTTAAACTAAAACCAGCAGACTACTTATTAATGCACAATAATAATCAAAATTTTGTATTAATGAGAAAACAGAGTACTATTTTTCAGTAGATATTATCTGAATCAGATCCATAATCTTTCACCTTGTAAGAGTCTTAAAATATTATTCGTATTATAATTTCCTGTAATTTTGTACACTGAACAAAATATATAAAATACAGGAATGGACACACCTTCAATACTGATAACAAATGATGATGGGATACACTCACCCGGTCTCAGAAAACTAATAGAGATTGCCCGTGAATTTGGGGATGTGGCTGTTGTTGCACCTGACAAACCGCAGTCTGGAATGTCGCATGCAATTACAGTTTCTTCTCCTTTGCGACTTTTTAAAATAGATGAAGCCGATGGGTATGTAGAGTATAGTTGTAACGGCACTCCTGTTGATGCTGTTAAGCTTGGCGAGCAGGTTGTTTTAGGAAAGAAACCTAATCTTGTGCTTTCAGGAATTAATCACGGCTCTAATGCTTCTATAAATGTAGTTTACTCCGGAACGATGGCAGCGGTTATTGAGGCTACGATTGACGGAATTCCGGCAGTTGGATTTTCACTTAGCGATTATTCCAAAGATGCTGATTTCAGTGCAGTAGATGATTATGTAAGGACTATCATCAGGAATGTTTTAACAAACGGGCTTCCTGAGGCTACCTGCCTGAATGTGAATTTCCCGGCAGTTCCAAAAAATGAAATAAAGGGAATAATAGTCTGTCGCCAGGCCAAAGGCCGCTGGGCAGAAGAGTTTGATGAACGACTAGACCCACACAAGAGGCGCTATTTCTGGCTGACTGGTATTTTTGAGGATGGCGACACCTCTCCTGATACAGACTCCTGGGCTCTGGCAAATAATTTCGTGACTGTAGTTCCTGTTCATTACGACTTTACGGCACATAAGGCTATTGAGGAAATTAGGGAATGGGAGTTTGAGATATGATGTTAATATCCATTACTATTGTCTGTAAAGAGAATGAATAAACTTTGAAAGTTTATTAGCATAAAATCAAAATGAAAAAAGAGGAACATAACCGCTAAGACGCAATGACGCAAAGAAAAGACTCTGCGCCATTGCGCCTTTGCGATGGAAAAATAAAACAATGAAATCACTGAAAAAAGACAATTTTGTATTCGGGCTACTAATGGGAATTATATCTCCCGCTATAGTATTCGGGATAATATGGGTGATAAACAGGGTTTTAATGTTAATTGGCGTTACTAATTTGTGGTTGGATATGGAGACACAGGTACTGGTCAGCGTTTTCATTAATCTTATTCCCATAAGATATTACTTTGTAAATCTGAAATTTGAGAAAACCGGAGGAGGTGTTCTTGTTGTTACTTTTACTGTTGTTATGCTGTTTTTCCTGTTTAAAAATTATATTTTCTGATGAAGTATTACATCATAGCTGGTGAAGCCTCTGGCGATCTGCATGCATCAAACCTGATGAAGGAAATGAAAATACAAGACAGTTCAGCACAATTCAGATTTTGGGGTGGCGACTTGATGCAACAACAAGGTGGTGAGCTTGTTAAGCACTACCGCGACCTAGCTTTTATGGGTTTCGCCGAAGTGATTGCCAATCTGACAACAATTCTCAAAAATATTAAGCTTTGTAAAAAAGATATTGTTGGATACAAGCCTGATGCTGTTATTCTTGTTGATTATCCTGGTTTTAATTTACGGATAGCAGAATTTGCGCACAACGCCGGATTCAAAGTATTCTATTACATCTCACCCCAGGTTTGGGCCTGGAAAAAATCCAGAGTATATAAAATCCGAAAGTTTGTTGACAGGATGTTTGTGATACTTCCCTTTGAAAAGGAATTTTATGCAAAATATGATTATGATGTCGATTTTGTGGGACATCCGCTGCTGGATATGATTAATCAACTTCCAGAAGAAAAGTCTAATGATTTCGCAAAAGCTAATCATCTGAAAAAAGAGCCAATAATAGCTTTGCTGCCAGGAAGCAGAAAGCAGGAAATCAAAAAGATGCTTTCAGTAATGCTTTCGGTAACAGAGTATTTCCCTGACTATCAATTTGTGATTGCAGGAGCACCTTCCATTGAAAAAGAGCTTTATACGGAAATTGTCGGGTCAAAAGATATTAGTATAGTTTATAACCGAACTCACGAACTGTTGAGAAATACCTATGCAGCGCTTGTCACCTCTGGGACAGCCACCCTTGAAACTGCGCTTTTTGAAGTGCCGGAAGTAGTTTGCTACAAAGGAAGCTATATCTCATATTCAATAGCTAAAATGGTTATAGACAAGGATATTATCAAATATATCTCACTGGTAAATCTTATTATGGACAAGGAGATAGTGAAGGAGCTGATACAAAGTGAGCTTACAACAAAAAATCTGACGAGCGAGCTCAGAAAAATAACCGAGGATAAGAGTAACCGAAAACGAATCAAGGAAGATTATATTAAATTGAAGGAAAAACTTGGTGGGCAGGGAGCATCGAAGAAGACGGCGGAGTTGATAATCGGGTATCTTAAAGAATAGCGATAGCTATCAGCCTGCATTCCTCTGGTCGGTCGCTCCTTCTCTCCCCCTTGCCCTGTCGCTTTCTTGCCCAAACTATTCCTTCACCAAAACAATCTCAGAGATCATCAAATTACCTCCTTTAGTCATTTTTGTTTTCAAAATTAGTTCCCCATCATTACTATCCTCACGCATCACATGAAATTTAACCCATTTACCCTCTTCTCCATTATGGTCACCAAGCTGTACTTTTCTGCCCTCAAATTCAAGATATCCTTCCCGTCCTTTATTATTCCAATCATTGAACCGGACATAAAAACTCCCTAAAATCCCATTCGGACAATTGACTTCTATGGTCATATTCTGTCCATGCCATGCAGTAACATGATCATCTCTCCAAACTCCTTCAGCTTTAACTTTATAATTTGAACCTTGATTTGACACCATAATACTATCCAACTGTTGAGACCAGGGTTTGCTTATTTCTTTTTCCATTAATTTTCCACCTGCATCAACCTGAAGTATAGTATTTTTTAAACTTCCGCTTGCATTTACTCTTTCAGCTTGTGGAATTATCGGGAATAAATCTTTCAAAAAGGTATTCTTTACTTCTTGATCAGGAGCAAAATCAGATGTTTTCATATATTCTAATAGGCTATATTTTAATTGTCTTGCAGTGGGAATTTCTTCATTTGTTATATTAAATCCACATACCAATAACTTGCCTTTACCCACTCTGAATTCAAAAATAGTTCCTTCCTTATTATTTCGATGAAAGTCATCTACTACCTGGACAATAGGCTTGTAATTAGCTGGTAATTCGTTTAGAATAAAGCCTTTCGTGATTTTCCTAAAAGGCTCCCATTGCCAGTCGCTGTGATAGGAAGTTGGAAAATGCGAGAATGCAGGATGCTGATCTTTCACAAGCATGCCTATACTTGTTTTGCCCTGACCAGGGAAAAAGGTTAATGACCAATAGAGCGGATAAAAATCTACTGCTATACTGTTCTCTTCTGTTCCAAGATTGTGAGCCAATAGTAAAACTTTCATGCCTTCTTTCAAAGCCAATAATGTAGAATCATTCAGCTCATCAGTAACTAAGATATCATGAACCTCTGCATTTGGAAGTCTGGCAGGATAGACCCAAATTTTCCATTCATTTTTAAAACGCGTATTTTTTAGTTGAATAGAAACTGTAAGCTGTTGGGCTTCGTATATAGCTTCTAAGGACATCGAAATGTTTCCAATATCCGTTAAAGAGCCAACTGATATATTTTCTATTGGCCAGATTTCTTCTTTTAAAACCTCCCCGTCCGATGAAACAATTCTGGCAATAATTTCCCCTTGTTTTATCTCCGACTGACCATAATGTGATAGTTGTACTTTTGCTTCAAATATTTCATTATTTACCCAAACAAATTTTTTCATCCGGAGTAAGGGGACAGTTTCGTTAAAATGTTCTTTAAATTTTTCCGGAGTGGTAATGCCTTTACTATCCCAATGGGCATCCAGCCAACCGATAAGGGCTTCACCTTGTCCTTGATAGTCTTGCATGCTAAGCAACTGCACTCCTGCGCAACTAGCTGTTCTTAAAAAAGATTCTGTTTCATATTTATACATTATTTGATTGAGAGCACCAGAGGCCATTTTAAAATCTTCATCTTGATCAACAACACCATTTTTTTCAGCCATTGCTTTAAATTCTTGAAAATTTCTTGCTTTTAAAACACCTGTATATTTTTCAATCTCTTTCCATGAAGGATATACCGGCCATTGGCCAATTTCGTGGGCAATAATTGGAATATTCATTTGCGAATAGGTCTTTTCAAAATCCCAATCTGTGCCGGCTCCGTTTAATCCACGGGTTCGGCCTACATCAGATATATAATGTGTTGCCGAATAATCATCAACTTTCAATATTTTTCTGGCTGTAGAGATAGCATATAATCTCCTTGGATCTTTATTTTTGATATCTGCAATCCATTGCGCCATCGCATCGAAATTTGAATTTCCAAGCTCATTTCCTATACAAAACATGGTAAAGGAAGGGTTGTTTCCATAAGAATCAATTACTCTGTTCATCTCTGCTACAACAAAAGAATCTCTTATTGAATCTTTACCCAAACCCTTTGGATGTCCTTTTGTATCCATTTCGGGTCTGCCTTTTATTTTCATATCCTCACTCATCCACCAATCAATCCAAATAGAAGCTTCAGCCTGGATATAAATGCCAACCCGATTGGCGGCCTTAAAAGCTGCCTCAGGTGGGCACCACGAATGAAAACGAACATGATTTAATCCGTAATCTTTATATATATTGAATATTCTTGTCCAATCTTCCACATTTGTAGAAGGGTATCCCGTTAAAGGAAAATGGACACAATCCAGATTTCCACGTAAAAAAACAGGCAAATCATTAATCGTTACATGAGTTCCATTATGGCTTATTTTAAGGTAACCAAATTCAGTTTCTGTGTTATTTTTATATTTCTTAGTTTCCAAATGGGTGTTAAGAATATAAACACTTGGATCAAACTCATTCCATTTTTTTAATTTTCCTTCAAGGTTTATAATAATCTCTTTGCTGTTTTTCCCTTTGGCTAAGTTTTGCTTGACCTGTACGAAGTGTATTTTTTCTTCCTTACCTAATTCTTTTATTTCCAGAGTTATTATAGCTTTTGCATCTGCAACAGCTTCGATTTCGATTTCTACTTTCAATTGATCCTTATCCGTTAAGGAAAATGTACGGACTGAAGAAATGTTTGTGGGATCTTTTGCCTGTAATTCAATTCTTCCTACTATTCCATTCCAAATACTCTGTGTATATTCTCCATAAGCATGCCCCTTGTCACCAATGTTATGCACCATATCATTATCCACTCGAATAGTGAGTGTGTGTTTTCCCGGACTTAATTTGCCAATTTTATGAATATGTGGTGTCCCCAATGCGTCTTGCATACTCAACTCCTCTCCATCGATAAACAGTCTGGATTCCCATAAAACCCTTTCCAGAAAAAGTTCAATGGATTTATTCTTCCACTCCTTTGGGATTTCAATTTCTTTTTGGTACCAGGCCACGCCAATATATTTATATGTTTGAGTCAAAATACCATAATCAGAACCTTTAGTTTTATTACCATAGCCTGCTTCTGTAAGTGTTCCAGGAAGAGTTATTGGCAAGAAGTTTTCTTTTATTATTCCTCCTTTGTCATGATCGAGCTGCACACTCCACTGTCCAGCCAGATTCATTGAATTCTGAGCATTTATAGAAGGCATGAAAAGGAACAGTAATAGATATTTTAAAAGCAGAAATTGTTTCATAAGGTTAAAACTTAAATTTTAATATTTAGAATCCTAATATTGATAATATTTTATAATTTATTCATATTTATATGTATTTGTGCTCCCTGATGATTAACATCTTTTTTCAATACTTTTTCAAATTCCAATTTAGCATTTCGTATTTCTCCGATGCCCAAATAGCCTAAGCCCATCAGGTATCTACAATGAATTATATTTCTTTTGTTTAAATCATCCTCCCATATTAAAAGATCGGGTAACGACACAGCAAAATAATCAATAGAGACTTTATCAGATATATGCTCCAACCCATAACTCTTTAAGCTTTCAAATCGGGCATAAGCTTCTGTTTGCCTACCTAATTTCATAAGCGACAGACCCTGATAAAATATTTTATCAGGCGGTTGATCATTGTAGAATATTGCAGCAGCAGGTACAGCTATACCTCTCGAAGCTTTATCCCAATAATAGATTGCCTTGTCATTATTTCTCAATCCCTGATAAGCACATCCCAGCCAATAATGAATGTCATTCTCTTGTGTTCCGTAAAGTTTTCCCTCTCCCAGATTATCAGGGTATTTTTCAGTTCTTTTAAGCAAAGAGACAGCTAGCTTATAATCACCATTACTTATTGCTTTTTTTGCTAATTCTATAAGTGAAAGTAAATATTGTGCTGTCACTTTTCCTTCTCCTCCTTCCCAAGGATGGAATTTCCTATTCTCAATCAGTCCTAATGTAACTTGATATTCTCCTAATTGGTTATATAAGGTACATTTCTCCAAATACAGATCATCACGGAAGTTTACCAATGCGGGATATTTATTTAATAAATCAAGTCGTTTTTTCAAAGGATGGTTTAACCTTTTATATAATTGATCTAACTCCATCAAGACTCTGGCATCCGTTATATCTAATTCAAAGCTTTTTCAAGGTGAATAAGAGCCTTTTTAGTATTTTCTAATTTGTTAAAATATGCCAAAGCAAGGTTTCTGTGAACGGTAGGAAACCTATCGTTTAAATCTCTGGAACTTTCCCAACAATGTATAGCCTCCGTGTATTGTTTTTTGTCATACCATAAATTTCCCAGATGATAATAAGCATTGGCATCATCACTCTGATAGGATATGGCACAGTCAAGTGCAGGAATTATTTCTAACCTGTAGGCAAAGTGGCCATCCGGCTTCATTCGTTTTGCTTTTTTAAAAATCGCCAAAGCTTCCTCCTTCTTACCTCTTTTGTCTTCAAACCATCCATAAAAATAGAAGGCTATAGGCTTATGATCATCATTTTTTATTCCCTCTTTTATAAAGAGAATGGCTTCATCATAAAGTCCAGCATCTGCATAATCCAGAGCATATTCTATGAAGTTCTGAATATTACCTCTCATTAACTTAAGAAGCTGGCTTAAAATAATATTATCAGACTGCAATAAGTATTTTTCAAATAACGCTCCAAAATTAAATCGGTCGAGGACTAAACTGTCATTAGTAAATTTTAATGCTTTTTGCTTGTTTCCTGTTTTACGAAGTAAGGCTATTTTTAAAACCCTTGCTTTATGATTATGCCAATTTCGTATTAATGATTTTTCAACCAACTCTAATGCCGATTGAAAATCACCCTTAATTGATGCCAATTGTGCCAAATGAAAATAGGCAGCATCCTGCCAGGCGGCATTCCAGGCCGACTTATAAAATGCAGTATAAGCTTCATCAAATCGCCCCTGATATTTTAAACCCTGTCCGAGATTATAATAAGGCTCTCCATCATATGGATTTGGATTTCTTTCCGTCAGAGTTTCTATTGCAATTCTAAAATATGATTCTGCTTTTTCAAACTGCCCTTTTCTTAAAAGCCATAGCCCCATTGCATTATTATTTCTGACATCACCAGGTTCTCTTTGCAAAGCTTCCTTATAATAATCTCCTGGCTCGTAAGTAGCGTGCCTGTATTGCTCTAAATGAAGACCTCTTAAATACAGCTGTTCTATGTTTTTAATGTCTTTAGGAGCTTTTGCCTCTTTTGCAGGATCCGGTATTTGTTTATCCTTTTGGATATTTGGTTGATAACTCACCAATATATTATCTTGAGAATCATATAGAGTCAATTGATATTTATGCTTAGGAATAGTGATATCAATTGTTACCTCTTTTTCGTAGGATGATTTTGGTGAAGCATCAATATATTCTTCTAAATAGACTGTGCCATCTGCTTCTAATTTAATTTTTGCATTGCGGTAAATACCTAAAGTGTAGAATTTCACAATAGCCAAATTTTTAGAAAATTCCAAATTTAAAATGGCTTCTTTTGTTGCATTTTTAACCTGCCCTAAATCCCGATAAGGCATAAAATATTGAGAAAATGCTTTTTCTTCGTAAGGATGTAACCATGAAAAATCAGGCTGATTATCCGTATAAACACCCCACATTAATTCTATATATGGCCCATCTTCATCAGTCAGGTTTTTATCCCAGGCCTTTCCAAAGTCACCATTTCCCCAGGTCCATTGTTTTTTGCCTGGAGAAATATGATGATCTGCCACATGCAACAATCCTCCTTTGTTGTCATGCTCGTATCCTCCAACAAAATCAAAGTTGCTGTTGATAGCCATATATGAAGTTGGAACGGGAAGATTTTTATAACGAGAAATATCTGTTCCCGGAGAATAATCTACTTTATAATATGTTCCGTTAGCTATTGGAAAATCAGAAACATCTCTTTTGCCGTGATCAAAAACTGCGTGTACATCAGGCGGGAAAATGGACTGGTAATTATCATTCACTTTTACGGCCGGATTAGCCCACCACAAAAAAGTTTGCGGTTGCGCTGTTCGGTTGTATAATTTTACTTTAATCTCCAGATATGCTTTATCAGGATATAGTGTGAACCCAGCCATTCCTTTGGTGCGAAACATCTGCTCTACCTCACTGCACCAAACAGTCTTGCTGCCATCAGGATTTTCCTCAATATCAAAATCTACAGCACTATAAGTTGAAGGACGGTGATGTTGTGGCCAATTGAATTCAATTCCACCGGATATCCAGGGGCCAGTGAGGCCTACCAGAGCAGGTTTAATAACCTGGTTGTAATACACAAAATGACGTTCTTTTGTTTTATCATACGCCATTTGAATCCGGCCACCCAATTCAGGAAGTATCATAATTTTAACAAAGTCATTTTCCAAATAAACTGCTTGCCAGATTTTATCTTCTTTTATATCACTTATTTTTTCTATTACCGGATATGGATATACTTTCCCTGAACTTCCCTGATAAACTCTTTTCTCCAGGAAGACTGGATTTTTTTCCGGCTCCCCGATTTCATAAGTTGGAATTACAACTTTCTCTTCCCAGACTTTTACACTTCTATCCATTGTTTATGATTTGTTTTGTGTCAACAGCTGTTTAATTTCAACGATATCTAACTCAGCTTTAGGATTAAAATCTGTTGAATTCATATACCTGATCAGACTGTATCTTAACTGCTGAGCTTCCGGCCTATTTTCAAGTTCATTTATCAAATCAATCCCGCTAATTAAAATGTTTCCCTTACCTGCTTTAACTTCAAAAATTAATGCTAACCTCCGATTCGTGACCCAGTCGTCAATTACCCTGACGATTGGTAGTACATCTGTTGAAAAGCTTTCCAATGATATGGCATTAGAGTGACTCATGGCATCCCACCATTGCCAGTTTGAATGATATTCTGTAGGAAACTCTTTTAATGCTGAATGATTGGGGTCACATAAAATTCCTAATGTGTGTGGTTTTTGTCCTGCAGTCCATGCTGTATTCCAAAAAATACTCGAAAATCCAATACCTACTTCTCCACCTTTATTAGGTTTGATATCTCCTTTTTCTACAGTTAACAGTATATTTCCTCCTTTTTCTAGAAATAATAGAGCTTCCTTATTTAACTTTTGTACTACTAAAACATCATCCTTGAATTTGGTTTGCTTAGTTGGGTAAACCCAGATGTCCCAACTATTTGAAAAGTCATTAATTTCGACAACCAAAGATAACTGAACAGGTTTTAAAGTATTTATCTGAGTAGATATTTTCCCGAGTGATATTCCGTTTCCCCAATGAATATCTGTGGTGTGCAATTCTCCTTTTTGTATTTCATTACCTTGTTTATCAGTTATCTTCCATTTCGTTGTAGCAGACTTTAATTCTTTTTCACCGAATGGGCAACTTCTATATCTGCAACAATTGTTTCATTGCTGTAGAATACTCTTTTTTCTAGCCTTGCTAATGGTACAGTCTCATTGCAGAATCGGCTGTATTCTTCGGCAGAAATATATCCTTTTTCTTCCCAAAAGGGATCAAGAACACCAACTAAAGCGGTGCCTTGGCCTGGGAAATCATGTAAATCGAGCAATTGAAAACCTCCAAATCCTGGAGTACGCAGTGCTGCTTCAATCTCTGCTTTGTAGCATAATGCTTGCAATTTTCCTGATGCCAGTAAAAACTGATCAGCCAGATCACCCATTTTATGTGCCTCAAGAGAGCGTTTAAAAATTTCAAAATTCGTGGCTTTTAGCACTCCATCATACTTCTCAATTTCTTTTAAATTTGGATAGACACACCATTGCCCAATTTCGTGGCTGACAATCGGGCGATCGTTATCTCCTAACCTGTCCGACCAATCATAGTCTGTTCTTGGCGGTTGTCCATTAATAATGCTATTTAATTGCTCTCCCCAACCCTGAATACGAGGTGTAGGCAAATTATGGAATTGATTTTCCGGTATTGCCGGCCAGCCAGCACCACCAGTATAAACTCTCCGACTATCTTTCTCTTTCCAATAATTTACAAATTTTCCGAGGTAATCCTTCTGGTTTGAACCTGCAGGCTCATTGCCATAGGCCATCAAGCAGAAGGAGGGATGATTACCATATTCTTTCACCATTCTTTCGCCTTCCTGATAAATCCATTCATCAATTGGTTCACCATTACCAATAGAACTGCCTGAAT
>JAUVIX010000222.1 GCA_030592565.1 Chlorobiota bacterium | reverse complement strand
TTGCTCTGAAGGATCAACACCATCTGGAATACCGAGTGGCTTTGCAAAAAGACCGCTTCCAATGCCAATTTCTATCCCCTTACCCTGTTTCGGAATGAAATGTTCAATGGCTTTCAGTTCTGTTTTGTAAACAGCATCATTTCTTATGAACCACTGCTCATAAAGGTCTCTGTTCTCATCAAAAGGTTTTGTCTTTGCCATATTTTCGCATATTGAGCCTTTAATACTTTTCAGAAGTAATCAGATATTAAATGCAAAAATAAAAAAAAGCCTCCCAAACGGAAGGCTTTTTATATCATTTAATGATTGCTATCTGATAACAACCTTTTTATTTACGCTATCTGAATTGCCTGACAGGTTAAGGATGTAAACTCCTTTGGCAAATGATGAAACATCAATGCTGTTAGAGTAGTTTCCTGAGAAGTTGTCCGAATTATCTTCATACGTAACCTCGCCTGTTACTGAAATCAATTTTACAGTAAAAGATTGCACCCTGTCTGTTTTAAAGCTGACATTAAGAATATTGTTTGCCGGATTCGGGAAAATGTTCAGCATACTGACTCCGTCAATCTGCTCTTTAACACTAACATTTCCAATCTCCCAATCGGCTGACCAACCCGGAGCGTTGTATATACCATCAGATTTGAAAATAAGAAATACCTTACCACTGGCGGCAAAAATAGGTTCAGGCATATTACCTGAAGTATATTCGCCTGATAGTTCTGCAAGTAGCTGATTGTTAGATGCGTCATATACTTCTAATATGTCACCCTCTTCGGTGTTGAATTCAGTAAATGTCAAAGTCAGATCTGCAGCATTAATCGGGGCAATTTTCCACATACAGTTTGAACCGTTATTATACCAGAAGTTGCCGCTTCCATCAGTGATCGTTCCTGTTTGCTCCTCATAAGTTACCAAGGAACCACAATATGCAGGAAGGGCACTTTCATATTCTATTTGCCATCCTGCACTGGTTGTAGCATTGCCATCAGCAACAAATGTTACAAGAACCTGATTGCTTGTTGATGAAATTGTTCCCGGGGGTAAAGTCGTTCCTGAGTATGTTCCTAAGATGGTAGCATCGGTAGTAGGTCCGTCGTATATAGTTACAACATCGTTAGGGTCTGTATCGAATTTTTTGAATTTGATTTTAATATATGAAACAGAATCCTGATTTGTTTGAGGATTTATTAACCAACTGCAATCGGCATTTTGGTCATAGTTGTCCATTTGGCCGCTTCCATCTTCAAAGCTACCTACAAGACTTGTTTTTTCGTTACCCTGACTACATCCATAAGGGTAGTTATCACCCGGAACGAAATTCATCACCATTGATTGATTGGATGTAAATCCACCTGCATTAGTTATGAGATACCACCCGTTACCTGAGCCGCTCCAGCCAAAGTTGAAATGATATGTGTCATCACCAGAATGTTGGCCGTCAACCACAAAAGCATGACCACCTGAAGAGCTTTGACCTCCATAATACAAAGGACAATTATCTTCAAGTTCATTATTCATCAGGTTTTTCCAGGTTGAAAGATTGTAGCTTGATCTCTGTTTGTATGCACAAGTATTCGAATACTTAAAATAATATTTTAATGCGAATGGAACGTCAATACTGTAAGCCCCTGAACCATCAGGGTCATACATCATATCAACTGAAACTCCGGTATGAAAGCCAATGAGAGCCATTGGATAATTGTATTTCGAGTCGGAGTTGTCAACCATACCATCCCAGTCATAAGTTGTCTCTCCAAAGTTTGCATAAATAGTTCCATAAGGAGACCATGTATAAGAATGTTCATGTTGTCCCTGTTCCGGATATCTCCAGTAAAACATTATTTGAGACATTGCGGTAGCAACACATCCAACGTAAACATATCCACCTGGTCCTTCATTATCCTCAGGGCACAAAAAATTATAAGGATGGTCCTGATTCCAGGTGCTGGTGAGCAGAGGATCAACGTCCTTCCCCCCTTTTTGAGGTGAGAATTGTGCAGGATAAAAAGAGATAAGCTCTTCCCATTGTTGTTTAATAACAGGAGAGGCTTCAATTTTATTATCTCTGAGATATTGAATGTGCTCAGTATATTCATTCAAAATTCCGCTAAAACCTTCCGGTTGATTTTGTGAAGGGTAGGGCCTGTCAGGAGCATAACCTAACACAGGTTCAATAGCATCCTCTGCAGCAATCAGAATAAATCCATATCCTGAAAAGTTAAAAGCATAAATTGCTTCTTCGCCATTAGTTTTGATTATAAACTGATCAGTTATTTGTAGTTCATCATAACTGACTGGCTGGGAGTAAGTGTTTAGTTTCTGAAAGTAGGCATTCTTGGCAACAGCCTTTGCCTCTTTGAGTTCAACGTTTTCGGCAAAAAGGAATCCTGCAAAGGAAATGAGCAGGAAACTAAGTAATAATCGTTTCATAAATGTTTGTTTTTAAGATTTAATCTGCGCAAAGATAAATAAAGTTCAAAATATCAACGTCTTTTTATTTAAATAGTTACTAATTAATTGACAAATGATGTTTTCAATAAGTTGCAAATTGTTATTTTCGCAGATGATTTTAAACGAATACTATGACTATTTTAATTAGAAATATTAAAAAACTGGTTCAAGTCGAGAATAATCCTGTTTTAATGCGGTCAGGAAAAATGATGTCGGAATTGAACTCAATAGACAATGCATTTTTACTGATAAATAATGAGAAGATTACCGGATTTGGTAATATGGCTGACCTGCCGGCAAACGTAAGTGAAGGTGCAGAAGTAATAGATGCAATAGGGAAGATGGTTTTTCCTTCCTTTTGCGATTCGCATACACATCTTGTTTATCCGGCAAGCCGTGAAATAGAATACGTTGATAAAATAAAAGGTTTGAGCTATGAAGAGATTGCTGAAAGGGGCGGTGGGATTCTGAACTCGGCAAAATTGATGGCTGAGATATCGGAAGATGAACTGTATGAAGATGCGATGAAAAGGCTTGACGAAATTATTTCATACGGAACAGGGGCTGTGGAGATTAAAAGCGGTTATGGCCTTACAACTGAAACCGAACTGAAGATGTTGCGTGTTATAAAACGGTTGAAAGAAAACTCTCCTTTAACAATAAAAGCCACTTTTCTCGGGGCTCATTCTATTCCTGCCGAATATCGTGGAAAGCAGTCGGAATATGTTGATATTGTTATAAATGAAATGCTGCCACAAGTTGCTGCTGATGATCTTGCCGAATTTATTGATGTGTTTTGCGACCGTGGCTTTTTTACAGTTGAAGATACCGAGCGCATTCTGATGGCAGGTCTTAAATACGGACTGCGTCCGAAAATTCATGCCAATGAACTGGATTATTCAGGTGGAATACAGGCTGGTGTAAAATATGGGGCACTGTCTGTCGATCATCTCGAATATACTGGTGATGATGAGATTCATGCATTGTTAAAATCTGATACAATGCCTACAATTCTACCCGGTGCAGCTTTTTTTCTTGGGATGATTTATGCTCCTGCACGTAAAATGATTGATGCCGGACTTCCGGTTGCAATGGCAAGTGATTTCAATCCCGGCTCATCACCTTCTGGAAATATGCAGCTTATTCTTTCGATGGCGAGTATTCTTTATCGCCTCACGCCGGAAGAGGCTATAAATGCAGTTACACTGAATAGTGCTTATGCAATGGGTGTTAGCGATCAACTCGGAACCATTGCAATTGGGAAAAAGGCAAATGTTTTTATCACAAATGAGATACCAACAATAGAATATATGCCTTACTATTATGGTACGAATAAGGTGGAACGAGTAATACTTAATGGGAACGTGATTGTTTAATTGATAAAGCCTGAAGAAGGGGGCTGAGATTTTATTTGTTATTAGGAATTAAGTTTTTGTGTTCATTTATTTACGGGGTTAATTTTTTGAAGAAATTGTTCATATAAATTTTATACTTTTGTTCCAACAATATAAAGTAATGGCAATTGAAAAAATACATATAAAGAATTTTAAATCACTTGTTAATGTAACAATTGAAAAACCAAATCCTTTTACGGTTTTTGTCGGACCGAATGCTTCCGGAAAGTCAAATATTTTTGAGGCATTGGAGATGTATTCTTTTATAAAAAGGTTTGGAATAGAGGAGGCTTTTTCTTCTTTGTATGATAAGGAATCAATAGTCAACTTCAATAAAACATCTGATATTTTTAAAATTCAAATGAATTTTTTTGATGATTATGAAACCTGTTTCAGTGCTAATAATGATCTCTCAAATCCAGAAATTGTAGGTATTACTCCAAAGTATGGTATTCAGCAGCATTTTCCTTTAATCGAAATTCCTTTTTTCGATGTATTTCAAAAGTTATTCATAAATAACAAAGAGAAAGTGAAAATTGTTACTAAAGGAGAAAATCGATTATCGGCTGATGCTAGCAACTTGGAAAAAGTGCTAAAACGTCTATTAGTTGAGCCGGATATTAAGGATGAATTTGTTGAATTAATATCCTTTTTTATTCCGGAGTTTAAGAATGTTGAAATAAAATCAGATGAGCTGTCAGGAAATGATAGTTTATTAATTTACGAGAGATATACGAATAAACCATTTTCGCGTCATTTAATTTCAGATGGAACATTTAATATAATTGCGCTGCTAACATCTGTTTACCAATCTTATTTTGAAGGCTCCTTTTATAGACAATTTTTATGCATAGAAGAACCCGAAAACGGGATACACCCTGAAGCAATAAAAGAATTGGTTGGCTTTTTTAGAGAGCAATGCGAAGAAAAAGGCCATTATATTTGGTTAACAACTCACTCACAGTCTTTGGTTTCTGAATTGAAGCCTGAAGAGATTATAGTTGTTGATAAAATTGAAGGTGAAACAAGAGTTAAACAATTTCAGGGGGAGGAGTTCTATAATTTGAAAATGGATGATGCCTGGTTGTCAAATGTTTTGGGAGGTGGTCTGCTATGATTAAGGTGGGATTCATTGTTGAGGATAAACCATTTCTGAAGTTAATTGAGTCAGAAAGTTTTAACAAGTTTCTTTCATCATTAAATATTGAAAGCGTAGGTATCTTTATCTCTCCTGATGGCAGGGACAGGTTGTTTAATGAAAATGGCAAAATACAGAGTTTGTTCAATATATTAGATGATAGGAATGCAAGTTATATTTTTGTTTTGATAGATAAGGAGTCCGATCCGTGTATTACGTATTCAAAAGAGAGAGTTTTTATATATTCAGAAAAAAAGCAAATTAGTATTGTTGCTGCTAAAACTGTAGAATCTTGGTTTCTTGCTGATAGCAATATGCTTACACGTTTACTAAAAAGAGAGTATTCGTTTGATAAACCTGAAAATGTTGAGGGAGAACCTTTTGAAATATTAAGAAGTTTATTTGAGCAGTATACAGGCCGGGGGTTGGGAAAAAAAAGAAATCGTCATGCAAATTATATTATTAAAAAAGGTTTTTCTATCGAAAATGCTGCAAAACACCCCAATTGCCCAAGTGCGAAATATTTTTTAGAAAAACTCTCCCAATTAAATCCCAATTCATAACTTTGCGAACTCATTTTTGAAATATGTATTTTTAACAATGTGCTTTTATTTGGTAAATTCAATAATTTATTAATTCGACAATTCATCAATTGAAACTATGAAACAACTAATAGAATGTGTTCCGAACATCAGCGAAGGCCGCGATGAAAATATTATAAAACAGGTAACCGATGTCGTTGAGACAGTAGAGGGTGTAAGACTTATAGATGTTGACCCTGGTAAAGCTACAAATAGAACCGTAATAACTTTTGTCGGACCTCCAGAGGAGGTTTGCGAGGCTGCTTTCAGAGTAGTGAAAAAGGCTTCCGAACTAATTGATATGAGTAAGCATTCCGGCGCACATCCTCGTTTTGGTGCAACTGATGTTTGTCCGCTTGTACCTGTTGCAAATATTACAATGGAAGAGACTATTGAATTTGCCCGCAATCTTGGAAAGAGAATAGGGGAGGAGCTTGACATTCCCGTTTATAATTATGAGTTTGCAGCTTTTACCGAAGAGCGCCGTAATCTTGCCAATTGCCGTTCGGGTGAATATGAAGGTTTAAGAGAGAAACTTGCTGACCCGCACTGGAAACCAGACTGGGGCCCTGCTGAATTTAATGACGATGTTGTGAAAACAGGTGTAACTGCTGTTAGTGCAAGAAATTTTCTGGTTGCTTATAACGTCAATCTGAACACAACTTCTACCCGTCGTGCAAATGCTATTGCCTTTGATGTCAGGGAAAGAGGACGTGTGAAACGTGAAGGAAATCCTTTAAACGGAAAAATTGTGAAGGATGAAAAAGGTAAACCGGTTTACACTCCGGGAATGTTGAAGAAAGTGAAAGCTATTGGCTGGTTTATTGAGGAATATGGCGTTGCACAGATATCAATGAACCTGACTGATATAACGGTCACCTCGGTTCATGAGGCTTTCGAGGCAGTGAAAAAAAGTGCAGAAGCCAGAG
>JAUVIX010000070.1 GCA_030592565.1 Chlorobiota bacterium | reverse complement strand
GATCAAATAAAGTTGCAGACGCATTTAAATTATTTAGTGTTCGTCCACAAAGTCCACAAATTCAAAAAAATGAATGATATTTATTATTTACACACCCCTACACCCCTCTCAAGAGTAATGGCACTAACTTAATAATTATATCATTTGTATTTTCGATACTTCCCAACTTTTGTTTTTCGTGAATATTGCCTGCCTTTAGGGCGTTTTGGCAATAGTTCTTTTTGTATTATTGCCTTTATTTCGTTTTCTACCTGTTGACCATTTGTTATATACTCGTCCCTTTTTGTCAACAAGAATATTCTTATTGAGCGAATAGAATTCTTGAATGAGACTTTCTTTGGGGGAAAAAGGCATGTCTTTTATGCTTTCGTAAATAATTTTTCTTATTAAATTATATGCTGACAATGATACTGCCAGTTCTTTCCTTATCATATCCTCAGACTTTGACCTCAGTATATTTATATCCATAACTGTTTTTACTTCCCTTATGGAAACCTCAACATCCCATCTTGTGAAATACAGGTTTATGATATGTTCTTTTTTTATGTTTTTATCCAATACCGAAGTGTACAATACATATTCCTTTCCTTCCGGGCTAATGCATTCAATACGCCTTAATTTGATTTCACCGGGCAAGTCGATTGCATTTTCCGGCAACCAATTTGGCCTTGTTTCCGGCTTTTTGATTATTACAATTTCATCGCCCTGCCCTATTTTTTCTATTACCGAATAATTTCTTTTCCGTTTCCCCGGCACTACGGTTTTAACCCCTTGGCTTTCCAGCTTGGCAAATGTTTCATAGGTGTTGTATAGATCGTCCAACAGCAAAATACTTTGACTTGGCAAATCATCCATCATATTGTAAAAAAGTTCCAATTCCCCAGTATGCCTATTGGACAGCCTGTAAGAAAACACCTGGCCCGTGCCCCGTTCCGTAATAGCTTCCAAAAGGCCTTGTGGATATCCTTTTGATTCCGTCCCATTATGTTTTACCGCATATTTTTTTCGCAATTCTGCACTGTCTTGCATTTGCACATAAGTGCCATCGCCAATATATACTTTGTATCCAAACCAATGGCTATAGTCGTTTTTTGCATTTCTAATGATGCTTGAATCAAATAATTGGTCTGTCAATGCTTGTGGGACCCTTTTCCTTGCTTTGCTGTACGCAGCAGTATTTAAAGAATGGTCATTTGCTTTGCTTTTTGGCAGCCCTGCTTTAAAAAGCCTCGGTCTTCCTGCCTTTCTCGGTTCTGAGCAGGCTTTCTGTTTTTCTTCTTGGATACTCTTTTTTAAAACAGATGTTTCCAATTCCCGGGATTTCTGATGGGAAATGTAATGTAAATTAACAGAGTTTTTAAGGGTTTTGTCTTGCATGGTAGCCGTTATCAACATGGTCTGCAAAGTACTCGGCACTGTATATACCCGGTCCCGGCTATTGCCAGGGTTTTCAAATGATGCATTTAAGTTCGCAGGGTACACGGAATTAAGCAATCCTAAATTGCTGTTGTTGAGTATCGTCTGTATTTTGGTGCTAACACCTAATGATCTATTTATCTTCATGCGACAAAGATAGTAAAATATATTTAAATACCTATGTTAGTGCCATTACCCCCAATGGTAGTTAAATTTTCAAGACCAGTTAAACTTGACAGGACAGGGTTATATTCAATCCTTATGTTTCCCTCTACGGAAGTCAAATTATAAAGGCCTATTATGCTGCTCAATACATTGCCCTCAATTGAAAGGCCGCCCCCAATGTAATTCAAATTGTTTAGACCTGTTAAAGTAGTTAGGGAATGTTCATTAATTGACAAGTTCCCTCCAATGGATGTTACATTATTTAAACCTGTTAAGCTCGTTAATTCGTTGCCACCGATAAAAATGTCACCATTAATTGATGTTATATTTTCAAATCCGACTAAACTGGTCAGAGCGTTACCATAAATAAAGTAATCACCACCGACATAAGACAAATTGTATAAACTTGTTATACTGGCTAAGACATCATTAAAACTAATAAAAAGGCTTCCACCGATATAGGCAAGATTATCTAAACCATCTAAACTAATCAGGGATGGATTACCATACATAGCTGGCCATAGATTCCAATTGCCAATATTTAAATCCCCCTGAATAGAAGTCAGATTTTCCAAACCAGTTAAACTCGTCAGAATATTATTGTTTTCAATACTAAGGTATTCACCTATGAAGGTCAAAACATTTAAGCCGCTTAAACTAGTTATTTCATTTCCACTGATAATAACTTCACCCAGTATCTCAGTACAATTTGGATAGTCAATCTGAAAATTGTCAATCTGCACCTGAGTTGAGAAGGTAATGCCTTCAGGGAGGCACGACTGGGATGAAACAATAGCCTGGATGATCAAGGCTAAAACAATTAATAAAGTTAACTTTTTCAAAGCCGTCTATTTTTAGTTTGAGAATAATTTAAGTATAGTGCATAACGGTCGGCGGTATGTTTAGTGCCGCTTTCCAGGTATTTTCTAGGTTATTGGTTCTTTACTTTTCAAATCGTTATTGTCTTGCTTGCAGTTGTAGCGGCATTAAATATGACCGCATGTTATGCCCAGTGTTTTTAATTATCTTCTCCTAATTTTAACGCCATATTAATAAACGCTCCAACAGATTTACCTAAGATTGCCATTCCTGCTTCGTGTACATCTTCTAACTTATATCTTCCTTTCGCTGCACCATTCAATGCGTAGTCAAAGCCATCAATTGTAACAACACACCAGAATTTTTGCCTACACTCAATTGTAATTTCTTCTGAATAGAATGGCCAGTCTCCTTTGAAACTTTCCTTTGTGATTAATTTACTTCTAAAGTCTTTATTTGTGCGTCTTTGATATTCGTCCTTAATGGTTCGTTTATGTGGTTTCTTTTTAGTTTGAACGTATTTAGTTGTATTTTTTCTATAATCTATTTTACCGAAGTCAGAATCTTGCATCATTAAGAAATCATAAACAATTGGAGAGTATTGTTGGGCTAATGAGCCTAAATTACCAAGTGTAAATTGCCTTGATAAGGCTCTTGTAAATCGCTCAAGCTTTTCAATTATTTTTTGCGCTACAAAGCTTAGAACTTCATTACTAGTTTCTGGATCTTTCAATTTATTAATAAGTGTCTTATCTTTTACTAGATAACTTGATTCATATGCTTCCCATGATGATTTTACGTCTTCTCCTGAATCTTCTTCTCCTGTTACAACATTAAGATTGTAGTATCTGGCATACTTTCCAAATTCAGATAGTAGTTCAATTAATTTTTCTAAATCTTTATCTGTTTTTATGTAGACTAAATCAATTGATAAAGCTTCGGAGTTTTCTTGGAAGTAATTCTCTACTATATGGGTTTTGAGAGTAATTAGATCGTGTTTAAGTGTTTTTCTAAATAGTCCCGGCTTCGGGAATACTCCATGCTTTTCTAAATGGCCGAGACAAATAATACATTTCATAAATCTTTCAAAACCACTTGAAATTAGCTGGAATGGCAAGTAATAAAAATCATTTGCCATATCAAGATTTTGGTATTCACCGAATCCCAATTTTAATAGCTTCATTGAAGTTTCAAGCTCTTCAATTAATGATATTTTCCTAATTGCTTCATCTTTCATTTGGTCAGACATTGGGCATAACTACTGGCTAATAGCAACCAATATTGCTTATATTTCTCTTTTATCCTCTATTGAATACCTCGTTAATCTCTTTAGTATGTGAGAGATACAGAAGAGTGGAGTTTTTGCTAAAACTATTCGCTTCAGTAATTAACTGTCAAAGATAGAGATGTTCTCAATAAAAAAACCCTAATCATAGAAACAAATATAGGTGCTGATCTCATCAACTTTTAGTTTGAAAGTAGAGTGATTGGAAATCTCAAACGTCTCGCCGCTTTTATAACCAACCCAGTCATTACTGTTTTCATTCCAAACATTAATTTTACCTGAAGTGACGGTGTAACGCTCATCAACTATTGCTCCAAATTCGTACTCACCAACCTCAAGAATTCCAACGGATGCTGATTTCCCATCCTTTTCATAAGTCAGTGACTGCACCCTGTCAGCGTGATATTTTCTCAGTTTATACATAACACAAAGTTTAAGTTTATACTAAATTTTACAAAAAATAATTCCAAATCTCCTCCCTTATGCAATTGCATTCACAGGGCACTCTTTCACGCATATCATACATTTGCGGCAGGTTTCGTTCTGTATCTGTGCCCTACCATCCTTCATTAAAATTGAATCAAAAGGACATTTCTCAATACATATTCCGCAACCAGTACACAAATTTACATCAACTATTGGAAAAAGTGAAGTTTTTCTTGAATTATTTTCTTTAGTGGCATCAGTTCTTGTCGAATCTGACTTTCCTATGCCAAACTTTTGACCATTGTTGCGAACCATCGTTGCCCCGCACGAAGAGCAAATCACTTCGGTACAGGGAATTCCTGGTGTGTGCAGTTTCTTTCGTCCACAGTCAGGACAGATACAATCACCACCACTACCAAGTCTCATTCTCTGCCCCCTGCCACCGCCTTTACCACTGCCATGACCTCCACCCTGACCACGACCACCAAATCCTCCACGTCCCATAACTATTACTTTTTAATTTTACTATAAGCCTCTTTTAATGTAATCTCTCCAACATCGGGGATCATTTCTATTCCGGCAGCCCGAATAACATCACCGGCCTTTGGCCCGAAACTTCCACCAGTAACAACAATATTGGCTCCTAGTGAAACGACTTTCTGACCGGCCTGTACGCCTGCACCATGTCCGGCAGATTTATTTTCGGCATTTGAATGCCAGGATAGTTCATCCTTTTCTTCATCATAAAGAGTATATCCTTCGGCTCTTCCAAAGCGGGAATCAACCAATGAGTCCCAATTTCTTCCTGTTGCTGCAAATACAATTTTCATATTTTTCCCCTTTTTTTAATTTAACGTTTTAATATAAAATGTCTATAAATTTATCAATCTACAAATTCCAAAATCTTCTTCCAACTTTCTCTGATAATCCGGCTAACCTCTCCATTACTATATTCTACAACTGTTTTTCCAGCCAAAATCGCATCAGCAAAAATTAAGTCATAAGGTATTTCTGCTATCAGAGGAATTTCATTTTTATTTAAAAACTTTTTTATCTGAATAGTAATATCAGCATTAAGATCAGCCTTGTTTATCAAACAAACCGATTTGATTTCAAACTTTCGAATCAGTTCTGCTACACGACTCATATCGTGAAGTCCCGAAACTGTAGGCTCAGTGACAATAACAACCAAATTTGAGCCTGTTACTGATGCAACTACCGGACACCCTATCCCCGGAGATCCATCAACAATTAAGTAAGGAATATCATTTTCTTCTGCTATTTTTTTTGCTTCGGTTCTCACCTTTGTAACCAGTTTACCGGAATTATCAGCAGCAATAGCAAGTTTAGCATGTACAAGAGTATTATTCAATCTTGTTTTTGATATAAAAAAATCACCGGCAAGATTGTCGTTCATTACAATGGCATTTGTAGGGCATACGTAAGCGCAATATTCACAGCCTTCACAATTTAGCTCATCAATAACATATTGTTCGTTAATAACAGGCACAGCATCAAATCGGCACACATCTTTGCATTTACCACATTTAATACAATCATCCTGAATTACCTCGGCTATTTTCCCACTATAAAACTTCTCTTTATGTGCAAAGTCGGGATCTAAAAGCAGATGCATATCAGCAGCATCCACATCACAGTCGGCTAAAACAACATCCTTATCTCCCAAAACAGCCAATGATGCAGTAATTGAAGTTTTTCCTGTCCCACCCTTACCTGATATAACAACTATCTCTTTCATCCTTTGATAAGTTTTTTTATATTAGAGTAAATATCTTTGATTATATCTCGTATTTCATCAATATCATCTATTAAAAGATTCCCTTGTGAATATAGTTTTGCAGCCTCATGCATATGGGGTATTTTGCCAATCAGCGGAATATTATTTTCTGCACAATAATTATCAACATCATCATTACCTATCCCATCTCTGTTTACGATCACTGCACATTTTTTATCAAGCTCGTTCATAGTATCAACAGCGAGCTTAAGGTCATTCAAACCGAAAGGTGTTGGTTCAGTAACGAGTACAACAAGTTCTGCATCTGTCACAGTCTCAATCACAGGGCAGGAAGTTCCCGGAGGGGAGTCAATAATTTTAAAAGCTGTTTCGTCAAATTCTGAATCTATAAATTCATGCGTCTGCTTAATCAGCGGAACAGCTTGCTCAATTCCTATATCTAATCTGCTTTCAACAAAATGCAATCCATTTTCAGCGATATACTGACGCAGTTCACCCATTCTGTCAGCTTTCATCGGAAGAGCATTCTCAGGGCATAATTCGGAACATGCATAACAGGAATGACACAATTCCGGGAAAATAAGAACAGAAACTCCAATGTATGCTAAAGCATTGAAATTACAAACATTTGCGCACTTCTTACAAAAAGTGCACTTGCTCTCAATCCATTCCGGAACCATCCTGTATTTTATCTCAGTCCTCTTTAATTCGCCTTTAATAAAAAGACCGGAATTTGGCTCTTCCACATCCATATCCACCAAAACCACTTCCTGAACATTCAGATTTTTCTTCTCTTCGGCAATATAAGAAGCAAGGTTCACTGCAAGAGTAGTCTTTCCAGTTCCGCCTTTTCCACTTGCTATAGCTATTTTCACACTAATAAATATTAATCTATAATTGTTTCTATTTCATTTTGTCACAATTTTTGTCCTGCGCTTCGCTTCGACAACAAAAATTCCGCCAAAACTATTGGAACCATTCCAATAATACCCCCGCCCTAAAGGTCGGGGGTAATTATAAGTAATGATACTATCATTCACCACTCAGCGGGCAAACAATAACTAGTCATCAGACTTCTTTCGCAGCTCATCCAGCTTTTTCTGCATTGCAGCAAGCTGATCTTTCAGAACACGGATATCATTCTCTACAAATGTTTCCTCTCTTACATCCGATCTTTCAGGATTGTACCCCTGAGCAAAACGTCCTCCGCGACCATAACCACCGCCAAAACCTCTTCCGGCTTTGCGGCCATAACCTTGTCCGGCACCTCGTCCGAATCCAACATCTGCGTTCATATATCCCGGAGTTTCATATCCGGCACAACGGCCTAATCCTCTGCCTGTCATTGGTCCTGCACCTTCAGGACCTGTTCTGTCACCTCTTGGCATAATAACCTCCTTTTTTAATTATTAACACTTTATTTTATTTTTCAGGCTGCAAAGATAATGAACATATGTTCATAATGCAAGAAATTTTTCATTTTTTTTTATTAAAAAATTTTTACTCAGATTTTATAAAATAATTTTTATATTTTTACGTCGAAATTTGTAATGGGAAAAGCCACTTACAAACCACAAACAAAAAGATCTACATTAAATACATATAGCAAATGAAAAACACACCAGTAGATTATGAAATTGTCAGCCGGAAAATAAAAGAAAGCGGATTAAAAAGTGTTGGCAAAGCTTCTATCAGGGAGATTAAAAAGCTTGTGGACTTAATTGAAGCTGAAACGGGAGACAAATTTATCAGGATGGAGATGGGTGTTCCCGGCCTCCCTCCTACACAAATTGGAGTGGAAGCTGAAATAGAAGCTCTAAAAAAAGGAGTTGCAGCAATATATCCGGATATATATGGTATTCCGCAACTGAAACCCGAAATAGCAAGGTTTGTAAAACTATTTCTTGATATTGACGTCAATACTGAGGGCTGCCTTCCCACAGTAGGATCAATGCAGGGAGGCTTTGCGGCATTTATGACAATAAACAGAATGAATGCCGACCGTGAAGGAACACTGTTTCTTGATCCCGGATTTCCTGTTCACAAAATGCAGATTAAGATTCTTGGTCAGGGTCATATGTCGTTCGACATTTATGATTACAGGGGAGATAAATTAAGAGATAAACTGGAGTCATTTCTGAAAACCGGAAAAGTTTCTTCCATTCTCTATTCCAATCCCAACAATCCTTCCTGGATTTGCTTTACGAAAACGGAATTACAAATAATTGGCGAGCTTGCAACCAAGTATAATGTTGTTGTGATAGAAGACCTTGCCTATTTCGGTATGGATTTCAGGAAAGACTATTCCATTCCCGGACAACCTCCATATCAGCCGACTGTTGCAAAATACACCGATAATTGGGTTCTGCTCATATCAAGCTCAAAAGTATTCAGCTATGCCGGTCAGCGTATCGGGATGATGGTTATTTCGGACAAAATATTTAACACCAAAGCACCGGATTTATTGCGATATTACTCCTCGGCGTATGTTGGCTATGCATTAGTTTTCGGTTCTATTTATGCTTTAAGTTCAGGCACATCACATTCAGCCCAATATGCGCTAACAGCAATGTTAGAGGCTGTGAACGACGGCATATTAAATCTTACCGGGCCTGTTAAAGAGTACGGTAAGAAAGCCCGCATAATGAAGAAAATGTTTACTGGTAACGGATTCAATATTGTTTATGATAAAGATGAGGATAATCCCATTGCAGACGGATTCTATTTCACATTTTCGTATCCCGGGTTTACAGGTGAGGAGTTGCTGAATGAAATGGTTTATTACGGGATTAGCGCAATTTCACTTGCTATAACAGGAAGTGAAAGGCTTGAAGGAATACGTGCTTGTGTATCACTTGTTAAAAGAGAGCAGTTTCCCGATTTGGAGTCCCGGTTAAAAAGGTTTCACGAAGATCATCCAACTAAATAAAAAATATTTTGAAGATTTATTTGGAATCCATGAAATTTTTCTAATTTCGTCGGGTCGTAAAAACAATCAAATTCAGATAAACGCATGGCAAAAGTTAAAGGAGATATCATTGTTGACATTGAGAAGTGCAAAGGCTGCGAGGTATGTATTGACGCCTGCCCTACGCACACCATTGCAATGTCGGAACAGGTTAACGGAAAGGGTTACCATTTTATGCAAAACGTACACGATGCCTGTACAGGTTGTACTAATTGTGCAATAGTTTGCCCTGACGGAGTAATAACCGTTTACAGAATTAAAGTTTAATTACTAAAGAAAATATCAAACAGATATGGGAAAAGAGCTCAGATTAATGAAAGGTAATGAGGCATTTGCCGAAGCAGTTATCCGTGATGGTGCTGATGGATATTTCGGCTATCCTATCACGCCCCAGTCGGAAGTTATGGAATATCTAATGGTAGAAAAGCCATACGAAAAAACAGGAATGGTCGTATTGCAGGCAGAAAGTGAAGTTGCTGCAATAAATATGCTTTACGGAGGAGCGGGCTGTGGCAAAAAGGTGTTAACTTCTTCTTCAAGCCCGGGAATGAGTCTTATGCATGAAGGAATTTCCTATCTTGCCGGCTCAGAGTTGCCCTGCATAATTATGGATGCAATGAGAGGTGGCCCGGGATTAGGAACGATTCAACCCGGACAAGCTGATTACTTCCAGGTTACAAAAGGTGGCGGACACGGCGATTACAGGCTTATTGTACTTGCTCCTGCTTCTGTTCAGGAAATGTACGATTTTGTAGAAATCAGTTTTGACCTTGCTTTTAAATACAGAAATCCTGTTATAGTCCTGACAGATGGCGCTATTGGTCAAATGATGGAAAAAGTTTACATCGGCGAACAAAAGGTAAGGCTGACCGAAGAAGAGATAAAAGAAAAATACCCCTGGGCAACACTTGGCAAAACACCTGACAGAGAGAGAAATATTATTACTTCATTAGACCTTGACCCATACAGACACGAAAGACACAATATCAAACTTCAGAAAAAATACAAAGAAATAGAAAAGAATGAAGTTCGGTATGAAGAGTTAAATTGTGATGATGCAGATTATATTATTGTTGCATATGGAACTTCGGCAAGAATAAGCCAGAAAGCTATGGACATTGCCCGTGAAAAGGGAATTAAGGTTGGGATTTTCAGACCTATCTCTCTTTGGCCTTTCCCAAAGAAAGCACTAAGGCAACTGTCAGAAAGAGTAAAAGGAATACTTGCTGTTGAAATGAGTGCAGGTCAAATGGTTGAAGATATAAGAATGCATTCAGTTGAGACTACACCGGTTGAGCATTATGGAAGAATGGGTGGTGTTATTCCCACGCCTAATGAAATAGTTGATATAATTGAAAATACGTTTGTAAAAAGTTAATACTATGTCTGACACAATAATAAAAGAACAAATTTTTAAGCCCGAAAATATTGTTTATAAGAAAACAGATTTAATGACTGACAATGTGTTAAGCTATTGCCCCGGTTGTGGGCATGGCACAGCACATCGTATCCTGATGGAGGTAATTGATGAAATGGGGCTACAATCCAAAACCATCGGAATTGCTCCTGTTGGATGCTCGGTGTTAGCTTATGAATTTATGAACGTGGATATGCAACAGGCGGCGCATGGCCGCGCTCCTGCACTCGCTACGGCAATTAAAAGATTGCTGCCTGATAAAACCGTTTTTTCATATCAGGGCGACGGTGACTTAGCTGCAATTGGCACAGCCGAAACAATTCACGCTTGTAACCGTGGTGAAAACTTCACAGTTATTTTTGTAAATAATGGAATATATGGTATGACCGGTGGTCAAATGGCTCCAACAACACTTGAAGGGATGAAATCCTCAACATCTCCTTACGGTAGAGATTCACAGACAATGGGTCATCCCTTAAAAATGACTGAACTTGTTGCACAATTACCTGGCACATATTATGTTACACGTCAGGCTGTACATACTCCGGCAGCCGTTCGTAAAGCTAAAAAAGCTATCAGAAAAGCCATTGAGCTACAACAACAAAAAGTTGGTATGACATTCGTTGAGGTGGTTTCAAACTGTAATTCGGGTTGGAAAATGACTCCTGTTGATTCTAACAAATGGATGGTTGAAAATATGTTCCCGTTTTATCCGCTTGGCGATATTAAAGTTGATGGTAAACTGGTTAAAGAAGTTTAATGATTTAATTAAAAGTTAAAAATAAATATTATGACTGAAGAAATTATCATAGCAGGTTTTGGGGGGCAAGGAGTGCTTTCAATGGGTAAAATATTAGCTTATTCAGGAATTATGCAGGATCAGGAAGTTAGCTGGATGCCTTCTTACGGGCCAGAAATGAGAGGCGGAACTGCAAACGTTACTGTGATTATAAGTGATGAAAGAATAAGTTCACCAATCCTGACTCATTTTGATACTGCTATTATTCTTAATCAGCAATCGATGGATAAGTTTGAAGAGTCAGTAAAACCCGGCGGACTTCTTATTTACGACCCAAACGGAATATCAAACCCTCCTTCAAGAAAAGATATAAACATTTATAAGGTTGAAGCCAGCAAAGAAGCAGCCGCAATGGGTTTCCGGAAGATATTCAATATGATTGTACTGGGAGGCTACCTTAAGGTTAAGCCGATCGTAATACTGGAAAATGTCATTAAAGGCTTAAAAAAATCATTGCCCGAAAGGTATCACCATCTGATTCCTGATAATGAAAGAGCTATTACAAAAGGGATGGAAATAGTAGAAGCTGTACAGACAGCTTAATCTCATCTCAAATAAGGTTTTCAGCCCTTACTTTTGAAGTAAGGGCTTTTTTTTGAACGCAAATAGAGTTAGCAACAAGGCGAAGGCCACCCATTTGGCAGGAATTTACAAATGATATTTCTACTTCAAATAATAAATTAAAACTTTTCCCAAATCCATTTAATAATAATTTAACTATTGCATTTGAAACAAAATCTTGTAATAACATTCTAATAAAAATATACACAATACAAGGGCTTTA
Organism: Chlorobiota bacterium; assembly: GCA_030592565.1. GTDB lineage: Bacteria > Bacteroidota > Bacteroidia > Bacteroidales > JAADJA01 > JAADJA01. The sequence goes on along the minus strand of JAUVIX010000070.1, from coordinate 881 downwards.
CCTCGTACGCTTGCAGTCGGTCAGGAACATTCTTACGCGCTCGGTGCAGACTTACCTATGGTGGAGTTTTGGTACGACACCTATTTAATGTGGGAAATGTTGGTTTATGAGAAAGACTATTCTGCCACTATCACCAATGTAGAAGATGTTTTAAATGGTTTAGCCTCTGGCACAGGAGGTTTTCCACTAGTAACGGAAGATGATTTTTTATTTGTATGGACATTTGACCATGGAGGGCCAGGGCCAGGACAACCAGACCCGGCTTGCTTTCGCTTATTGGACGGCGGCAAAATATATAATTACGAATTTGTTTTCCAGTGCTATCAGGTGTTTCCACCTGGAAACTTATACACCATAAACTTTCCATCTTCAACCAAAAAAAACCTACCTTACATCATCAACTTTGATTAAAACACCCCAGCCAGCATCAGTATATAAAAGCTATGGCATTTAATAATTTTTTGTACATTTGTGCTTATTAATAAGCCCAGGATGTTTATAAATTTAAAAACCCCCTTCAATAATATTAAAATATATAAACAACAAAATCTGTATATATCCGAAGAACGGTTGTTTGATATATACACATAATGTGCACATATAAAAAGTTGGCAGTAATTAAAAAATCCTACATATATGAAAACAATAATTATTTTACTTCTAATTTCTTTATTTTCCCTCGCAAATGTTAGGGGACAAGAATTAACAGAATTGAATTCAATTCTGATGAGATCAACTTTTAAGATTGTTGGAGCCAAAGGAGAAATGGGTACCGTTTTTATACTTGTAAAAAAAACGAGACCTAATTCAGAATATGCTTACTATATATTAGTTACAGCAAAACATCTTCTTGATGAAATTAAAAGTGAAGATGCTACTAT
>JAUVIX010000129.1 GCA_030592565.1 Chlorobiota bacterium | reverse complement strand
ATCAATGGCTCGGTCTATCCAGTGAATATAAATCCGAACAATGGTGATTTTTACCCTGAGATTGAATTTGGTATAATTTCAATAACTGAGCAGTTTGTCCCTCTTATTAATATTGATGTGCAATTGCAAAATAGCCTTCTTGCAAAAGTGGAACTTAAGAAGGCCAGAAATCTTTCACTTAGTTTTGCAAACAATCAGCTAACCGAGGTTAGGAGTAGTGAGGTGACAGTCGGTATAGGTTATCGTTTTAAAGATCTACCCATTACTTTTGCCTCTTTTAGTGGAAATTCAAAGCGAACTATGAAGAGTGATCTAAATATAAAACTGGATTTTTCAATACGGGAAAATAAAACGGTTTTGAGAAACATAAATTCAAATCTTAATCAGATATCAGCAGGTCAGAAAGTTGTTTCCATTAATTTTTCATCTGATTATATGCTTTCTCAAAGCCTGACCATAAGATTCTATTTTGATAAGATAATTAACAATCCTTTCCTGCCGTCACAATACAGAAATTCGACAACTAAAGGAGGTATCACACTTAGATTCTCACTGGCGCAATAATTTTTTTATTCTTACTTTTGACCCCAATTATTCATAAAAATTAAAAATATGAAAAAGCTGGTTTTACATCTCTTACTATTTCTGTCGGTCGTTATTTTACCTGCAATATTGAGATCTCAAAAGGTTTACGACCTAAAATCTCCTGACGGTAAAACCCTGATTCATGTGCGGTTTTCGGGGCTTATACAGTTTGAAGTTTTACATAATGATGCTACAGTTGTGGAATATTCAACAATATCAATGGATGTTAACAACGGTACAATTCTGGGTGTCAATCCGAAAATAAAAAATAAAAGTACAAAAAGTGTAAATGAAATAATTGAGGCAGTAGTACCTCTCAAAACTAAAACTGTCAGAGACCTTTATAATGAGGTCAGGTTTATTATGAAGGGAGACTATATTTTAGAATTTAGAGCTTATGACAATGGTGTTGCCTGGCGTTTTCTGACATCTTTTAAAGACGATATCAAAGTTTCGGGCGAGCAGGCCGATATTCAATTCCCGATAGATAGTTATGTCTATTTTCCTGAGGAGTCGGCCTTTATGTCGCATAACGAGAGGTATTATGTCTATGAAAAATTGTCGGATATTGAGGGCGATCGTTTTTGAAGCACTCCGGCCCTTGTGGAAACGAAAAGCGGAGTGAAGGTGCTAATTACCGAATCAGATCTTATTGATTATGCTGGTATGTGGCTAAAAGCTGATGAAGATAACTCATTGAAAGCAATTTTCCCGGGTGTGGCTTTGAAGGAGGAAAAGAAAAACGACAGGGATGTTGTTGTCTCTGAATATGCTGATTATATTGCAGTTACAAAGGGTGCCAGAAGCTTCCCCTGGAGAATACTTGCCCTTGCTGAAACAGACGCAGATCTGATTACAAACCAGCTTAGCTTTCTCCTCGGTGAAAAAAATGTGATTGAAGACCCATCGTGGATCAAGCCGGGAAAGGTCTCCTGGGACTGGTGGAATGCAATGAATCTTTACGGAGTTGATTTTAAGTCGGGGGTCAATACTGAATCATATAAATATTACATTGATTTTGCTTCGGAATATGGCATTGAGTATATAATTCTGGATGAGGGATGGTATGAGCTTGGCGACCTAATGATGCTTACTCCTAATATTAATATGGAAGAAATACTTTCGTATGCAAAGCAAAAAGATGTTGGGGTTATTCTCTGGGTGATTTGGAAAACACTATGGGATCAGTGGGATGTGGCTTTTGATCAGTTTGAAAAATGGGGGATCAAAGGAATAAAGGTTGACTTTATGCAGCGCGACGATCAGTGGATGGTGAATTATTATGAAAAGGTGGCACAAGAGTGTGCAGAACGTAAATTGCTGGTTGATTTTCACGGAGCATACAAACCCGCAGGTCTTCGCAGCAAGTATCCAAATGTGATTACAAGAGAGGGATTACGCGGACTTGAGCAAAACAAATGGTGCGACCTTGAAGTACCAAAGCATGATGTTACGCTTCCCTTTATTCGTATGGTTGCCGGACCTATGGATTATACACCTGGTGCAATGGTTAATGCACAGGAAGATAATTTCAAGGCAATATGGAACAGGCCAATGAGCCAGGGAACACGCTGTCACCAGCTTGCAATGTATGTGGTTTACGAAAGTCCGTTGCAAATGCTAGCCGATTCACCATCAAACTATTATGGCGAACCTGAATGTATGGAATTCTTGTCAGTAGTACCAACTGTTTGGGATACGACAGTAGTCATTAGTGCTAAAATTGCAGATAATATTGTTGTTGCACGAAAAAATGGTGATGAGTGGTATATCGGTGCAATGACTGATGCTGCGAAGGATTTGACATTTGATTTTTCCTTTCTGGATGATGGTAATTATAATATTCAATTTTACCGGGATGGTATTAATGCTGACAATTATGCCAGTGACTTTGTTATGGGAAAAAGTACGGTGACCAAAGCTGACAAAATGGATATTCATCTTGCAACAGGAGGTGGATGGGCTGCAAGGATTTGGAAAGAATAAAACCCATTAGTGTATTTTTTACTATTTTTGTCCCATAAAAAGTTAACAACTATGAATAAACTGTCTCTTTATCTGTCTGTTATAATGATTTTTTTGGTTTTTCAATTGAAAAGCCAGAATGAGAGTTTTGTAGCATTGAATGTCGGAGGAGCTATTCCTCAGGGTGATTTTGCCAAAAAAGATTCTGTTACTGGTAGCCTTGGCTATGCGAATTCAGGCTTTATGTTTGGTTTTGATGGTGCTTTTTTCCCGGATGATTTTCTTGGAATAGGTGGCACTATTACGTTTGTTAATTCCAATATTGACCAGGGTAAATATAAAATGGATCTTTTTAACCATATTAAGAGTGAATATCCTGATATAGAAATCCCTGATAGTATTGAGGTTAATTACAGTCTTGGCGCCTGGAGGTATATCAATATAATGATTGGACCACAGGGAACAATCCGTGCAGGAAGTTTTAATATTGATATCAGAGCTTTAGGAGGTGTGAGTTTCGTTTTTCAACCTCAATCGATGTTCCAGGTGTATAGTGATGAGGATAAGATAAATTTTTCCCGAACCCGCTCTGATAAAGCGAAAGCCGGTTTTGGATATACTCTTGGTGCAGGGATTAGATATGAGTTTAGGAATAATTATATAATCAGGCTTTCTGCTGATTATACAGGCACAAAAGTATCATACGAAACTATTGATGAAATTACCTATGATAATGGTGATATCGAGACCTCAACAAAAAATACCGATTATGCCCTAAGTAATATACAAATAGGAATAGGAGTTGCATATCATTTTGATTTTTAGAAATTTTACTGTTTGAAAAATTGGTTTTTAAGAATCAGATGACTTTTTCGATAAATAGTTATTACCGAAAAAGTCATCTTACTTGAATAAAAATTATTTCTTCTTTTTGCATGTACTTAGCCCGAATGGAGCGTACAAAGGACAAAAGTTTATTAAGCCAGTTAGTAAAAATATGATTGCTACTATAATTAGAACTATTCCCAGTGTTCCTGAAATTGTTCCTGTAAAATAAAGAATTGCAATTACAATTGCAACTAAAATTCTAATAATCTTATCGGTTGACCCAATGTTTTTTTTCATAATTGTAATATTTATTAGTGAATACTGGGATAATAACAGGATATCTGCTAGATTGTTCAATAATCATTGTATAGACAAGGCATGCCTTGTCTCATCTGTAAGGTTAGGCCTTGTCTGTTAACAAAAACAGCCCATATAAAAATTACAGGCTGTTTAAAAAAATTGGGCAAATCCCTGATAAATATTAGTGTTTATTTGATAATCAGTTTATTAGAGTATGTTTGTCCGTTAGAATATGAATTAACAAAGTACAGTCCGGGAGTAACTCCTTCAATATTGAATTTTTCTTTTCCTGTAGCAGAGTTTCTTTTTTCAATTAAACTTCCTGATGAACTTATTATTACTATTTCATAATTACTGTCAACCGGAAATTCAATAAAGAATTCTTTTGATGCCGGATTTGGATATAGCAGCACATCCTTTTCCTGTTTTACAGGATCGTCTGCTGATGTCTGTATGTCAAAACTCAAGTTGTCAATAATTAGGGTACTACCGGAAACACCCATATCGGTTAAAATTGTGATATTCACGGTGTCTGGATTGCTAATCTTTGAAAATGAAATGGGAATAACAATTTCAGTGTAGTCTGGAATTGAGTCTGTTGTTTGAAAGACGCCTCCTCCAATAGCTACTCCTTTACTAAAAAATTCAACTGCAATCATTACATTATCTCCGCTTGAAGGATGCTTAATAAATGCATGTAAAGCTGAGGGCATTTGAGTAAATGGAACTCCTCCTTCAGTGTCGAAAAGGACTATATGCCCTAGTGTTGCAACTCCGGGAATAACCGTTCCGTTCATTTCAACTGATTTCAGTTTTAGGGCATATTCTCCATCATAACTGTTGGTGGATTGTGAGCATGTGTGATGTTCGGGAGGCAAAAAGATGTTTGTTGTTTCCCATGATTTTGGTGAATAAGCATTATTCCAATACTCAAAACTTCTGTTCGAGATGGAATCTTGTCCGATTACTGAAAGCGATGCAAACATAATGGACAGCAGGATGATTGTTAAATTTGTTTTCATTTTTTTATAGTTTTTAAATTATTTGTGGCAAAACTACTGCGGGTTCCTCATTCTCAAAAAAATAAGATACCGGATTGTTGAATTTTGAGGATGGACTGTTATAATGTGAGGAGATACTTAATTTCTTCTAACTTTGTGTTGTTTTTATATTAGGTTAATACCTCTATTGTAAAGTCTGTTTTCAGTATTAAAACATTAATTATGAATCACTCCTCTTTATATAAAAAAGTTGTTTTGTCTGTTTTACTTTATTTTATGATTTTCTCTTGTAGAAATATAGAACAAATAGAAATTGTAGGAGACGGAATTTCAAAATATCAAATTGTTGTTTCTTCAGCAGCAGCTGAGTATGAGTTCCTGGCAGCAGAAGAGTTGCAAAAATATATTGAACGAATTTCGGATGTTTACATCCCGGTAATTAATGACAACCTTCCGGTAGCGCCATTTGAAATTATCCTGGGGAAGAGTAGCAGACTTGATGATTTTGATATTAAAATTGATCTTGATAAGCTTGGTGATGATGGCTTTGTAATTATGACTGTGGGTAATAAATTGATTATAGCCGGAGGAAATGAGATGGGAACTTTGTATGGGGTTTATACTTTTCTTGAGGAGTATCTTGGGTGTCGTAAATATAGTGAGGATGTTACTGTTGTGCCAAAAATGAAAACTATTACCATAGGCAGTATTGATGACAAGCAGATTCCTGATTTTACTTATCGAGAAATGCATTTTGTGGGTGCAAGGCGAAGTGAGCTATACAGAAACTGGCATAAGCTTGATCTAAAAGAGGGGAAGAACGAATGGGGAATGTTTGTTCATACCTTCGATGATCTTGTTCCTCCCGAAAAATATTTCGAAAGTCATCCCGAATATTTTTCATATCTCAATATTCAGAGAATACCTGATGGACAATTGTGTCTTTCAAATCCCGATGTATATAAAATTGTTGTTGCCGGTTTGAGAGAGAGAATGAAGGAAAAACCTGAAGCCCTTTACTGGTCTGTATCGCAAAACGATACTTATAAAGCCTGTGAATGTGATGAGTGTAAAAAGCTGTATGAAAAATACGGAGACTATTCAGGCGCCTATGTTTGGTTTCTGAATAAATTGGCAAAACAGTTTCCTGATAAAGTAGTTTCGACACTTGCTTATCAGTTTACTCGCTCAGCGCCAACAGGAATAAAACCCGATAGTAATGTTAACATTATGTTTTGCTCAATAGAGTGCAATCGTAGTAAACCGCTGGCAACCGATCCTTCCAGTGCCTCATTTCGACGGGATGCTGAAAATTGGGGAAAACTTACCGATAATATTTTTATGTGGGATTATATAGTGCAGTTTCGAAGTCTGATAAGTCCGTTTCCCAATCTTCGCGTGTTGCAGCCTAATCTTCAGTATTTCAGAGACCAGAATATGAAGATGATGTTTCAGCAGGGGAGTGGTGGATTGAAAAGTGAGTTTTATGAGCTGAGGCAATATCTAGACGCAAAACTACTTTGGAATCCTGATGCGGATGTTGATGCCATTATCGATGACTTTGTTAACGGATATTATGGCCCGGCCGGGAAATCTATCAGGCAATATATTGATAAAATGCACAATGCTTTGGAAGAGTCTGATGGATATCTTGGTATTTATGGATATCCTTACGATGGAATAAAATCCTATCTAACACCTGATCTTATTAAAGATTATTCAAAGATATTTGATAAAGCCGAAGCAGTAGTATATGATCAGCCTGATTATCTACAGCGTGTTAAAACAGCCCGACTTCCGCTGGAGTTTGCAATACTTGATATTTCATTGCGTAATGTGGATGATGACCTCACATATTTTAAATTTGAAAATGATAAATGGATACCCAGGCAGGAAATGCTTGATAGTCTGCATAGGTTTACAGCCTTTGTCAAACAACAAGGTATTCAGAGATTCTGGGAACATGGCAATTATCCTGACGATTATGAGGCTACAGTTACTAATTATGTAAATACAAGTATGCAGAATCATCTTGCATTAAACAAGCCTGTCATGATTTTGACAGAGTTTATCCCCAAATATGATGTCGGTGGCTCAAAATCATTGACAGACGGGCTAAAAGGAATTAACGACTATCATTTCAACTGGTTGGGTTTTGAAGGAGATGATATGATTGCTATTGTTGACCTTAAGGAGATGCAGCAAATACATTCAATACAGACTGATTTTTTGCAGGAAAATTACTCCTGGATATTCCTGCCGCAGGAAGTTGAGTTTTCTGTTTCCGTTGACGGGAAGAATTATACAAAAGTCAAAACTATACAAAATATAGTTCCTGATAAGAAGGAAGGTGTTTTTGTCGAACCTTTCAAAGCAGAGTTTAAACCCGTACGGGCAAGATATGTAAAGGTTTTTGCAAATAGTATGAAAACCTGTCCGAAATGGCATCCTGGCGTCGGAAATCCTTCATGGATATTTTGCGATGAGGTTGTAGTTTGGTGATTACGATCGCTAAAAGTTAAGTTTTTTCTGTTTCTAATTTTCATATGACCTTGTAAATACGGCCTTACCTTCCATTACTCTAAACTCCCAATATCTATGAAAGATACATCCGGAAGGACAATCGCCCAAGCCAATGCTAAAAGTAATTGTTGCCGAACCTTCTGTTCTTGTCAAAGTGATTGTATTTCCGTCACCGATGCAGGCTTTATTAAAATAGGAGTCAAGGATTGCCGGTAGCGCCTTAAATTTTTTTTCAATTGGTATAAGATTGTATTCATTTGCTGTATAAATTGTTAACCATGAAAAGTCAGGATAGTAAGTAGATGTATTAACCGAATCAAACTGGTAATATGAAAGAAGATCATCTAACGCTGTATTTCCGGTTGGGATTATTCCATTGGAAAGGTTCTCTATTTCAGGTAATTCAGTATTGACTTCCAGGCCTATCGAATTAAAACTGTAGCAATAGTAGCCGTGTATCATATAAACATCAAATACCGTATCCCGTTCAGGCGATTCGGAACTATATACTGCCTGAATGATTTTCAGAATTTTATTGACCTCCGTTTCATCAAGAACAGGATTGTTATAGTTGAAATGATCGCTATTATGCAGTATCTCATCAAAAAATAACTGCTTTGCATCCGATTGGTAATTGTCAATTATAAACTGTGTCAACTCAATTTTATCATAACCAATTGAGGAAGGATTATCTTTCCTGCAACTTGTGATTAGAATTGCGGAAGCCAGTGTTAGGATAAAAATAGTTGATTTCATAGCATTTTATTTTAAAAATTCAGTTCTTTCATTTGCAATAATTATGCCTTTAAAATAATGCAATACATCATTGTGCATAGCCAGTCCAAAAAGCCTGTCTCCTTGTCAGGGCGACCCGGTGACGTGCATTTATGGAATGCAAACCATTTTCCCAGAAACCTCACCCATAACCGACATTATCGTATAAAAGTATATTCCTGACTGAACTTTTTTGCCTGAATTATCAGTGCCATCCCATTTTACAGATGCTTCTCCTGCCGGTTGTTTTTCAGTTATCAGATTTTTGATCAACTTACCGGAAAAATCTCTGATCGTGATTGTTATGTCTGAACTTTTACGAAGTGTGTAATGTATTTGAGTACTTCTACTGAAAGGATTAGGAGAATTCCCTTTTAGAGCAATCGCCTGTTTTATATCGCCATCTGTTCCATTTATTGTTAATATTTCCATCATAACATGTCCTGTAGCCTTTTCAGGATTGATACCTGCGATGTATGATGCGGTAACAGCCATATCTGGAATGTAGCGATTTTGCTGCGAAATATAGTTTTCCTTTATATGTGGGCCGATTGCAAGAAGCTCAATGTGTCTGCACCCTTCACAGCCACAGCCGTGATGTTGGAATCCGCCATGCTCATCATCATGACGGCCGTGGTCGTTCGTTACAATCATTGTTGTAACATCTGCATAAAACGGATCTGACTGTATTGCATTCCACAGTACATCCACAAGGCTGTCAGCAATATGTATGGCCTCAATATAATTTGACCAGATGCCTGAATGACCTTCGTGGTCAACATCTGCAAAATAGACCCACATAAAATGCGGGTGGTGATCTTCCATAACCTGTAAAGCCTGCTCTGCAACATCCTCATCTGTTTCGCCGACACTATGAAAGGCAGGCCAGTATTCTGGTCCGTAATCATCATCGAAGCTCGGCAGCCACAGGCTTTCAATCTCTTTCAAAACGTAATAGCAATCTTCAGCCGGGACATTTTTATGTTTCCTGTAATATTCAAAAATGGAAGGCAGTACAGCATAGTTGGTTTCGTGTCCCTGGTAAATAGTGTCATGGACATCTGTCCAGGCTCCGCACCACAATGCCGGTATTGCACGCGAAGTGTATGTAAAATTATCATTATAAAAATTATCAATCATCGCTCCCTCTTCTGCAAGTTCCCACATCTTTGGGGTATAGGTGTGTGTCTGGTCTCCAAGAGTTTCAGTGTAGCGTGCACCGTCAATAATGACAATTACAATTTTTTCATCCTCCTGAGAGAAGGAGGAAAAACTGACTGTTAGAAAAACCAGAAGGAGAACTGTTTTTAACAAATTAATAGT
>JAUVIX010000030.1 GCA_030592565.1 Chlorobiota bacterium | reverse complement strand
TTGACAAATACCCGGAACTGGTTGCTTTTGGTGAAGATGTAGGCTATATCGGTGGTGTTAATCAAACCTATGAAGGATTGCAGGATAAGTATGGTATTAACAAAATATTTGATACGGGGATCCGTGAGGCTACGATTATCGGACAGGGACTGGGGATGGCATTACGCGGACTCAGACCAATTTCGGAAATTCAATACTTTGATTATCTGCTGTACGGGTTGCAGGTGCTGAGTGATGATCTTGCAACACTGCAATACAGAACAAAAGGCGGACAAAAAGCACCCCTAATCATCAGTACACGCGGACACAGACTGGAAGGAATATGGCATTCCGGCTCACCACTGAGTATGGTTATAAATTCAATCAGGGGTGTGAATGTATGCGTTCCGAGGAATATGACACAGGCAGCAGGATTTTATAATCTGTTTCTCGAATCCGACGATCCGGCACTGATTATAGAACCTCTGAATGGCTATCGCCTTCGCGAAAAGATGCCGGTCAACATCGGAGAATTTAAAACACCGGTTGGAGTCCCGGAAATTCTCCAGCAAGGTAATGATGTGACAGTCGTGACTTATGGTTCCTGCGTAAGAATTGCAGAAGATGCAGTCAAACAGTTGAAAGGATTCGACATTTCAGTTGAGCTGATTGATGTCCAGACACTACTGCCTTTTGATGTTAACCACACAATTGTGGAATCGCTGAAGAAGACTAGCAAAATTTTATTCTTTGATGAGGATGTCCCCGGAGGAGCAACAGCATTTATGATGCAAAAAGTAATTGAAGAGCAGGGTGGATATTATCACCTTGATTCAGAACCAAAAACTGTTACAGCAAAAGACCATAGAGCAGCATACAGTACTGATGGAGATTATTTTTCAAATCCAAATGCGGAAGATGTTTTTGAGGCGGTTTATAATATGATGCATGAAACGAATACGGAGAAGTATCCTAAAATCTTTTAAATGAATTAATTCTTGGCCATCTGCAGGTGTTACTTTTTGATATTTCGTACCTCACGGCACTTTATCGTTTATATATAAATTTCTACCGATATTTCGTCCCTAACGGGACTAAATTTTTTTATTGTTATCCACTTTCAACATTCCAGTATTGCAATATAGCGATTCCCCACATCCCTGCTGTTCCGGATTTTAACGCGAGCTTGTGCGCGGTCTAATCCAGAACTAAATATTTGCTGGATTTAATATCGCTATGATATCTTCTTTCGGATTAGCCTGTGTCACATCCCATTCCTAAAATCCGAAAGAGCGTATTGTTAATATAATAATACTATTTTTGCCAATCGAATCATTCTTGACATGGATTTTAGAGGCAGAATAAAACCCGACTACATATTACTTGCATTTATATTGCTGATTGGCAGCGTACTGCGTTTTTATCATTACTCTGATATTCCCTTTACCTATGATGAGTTTAGTGCTTTTTTCCGTACAAGGTTTGACAATTTCAGAGACCTTATCGAATATGGAGTTAAAAGAACAGATACTCATCCGGCAGGAGTTCAGGTTTTTATGTATTATTGGATAAAATGGATTGGCTCATCTGAAGTTGCTGTTAAACTTCCCTTCACATTAATGGGAATCGTTTCTATATTCCTCTCCTATATAATTGCATCAAGGTGGTTTAACAGGACTACTGGCCTCATAACTGCAACATATATTGCAGTTATTCAATACACAGTTATGTATAGTGTGATTGCCCGGCCGTACATAAGCGGGATGTTTCTTTCGCTTCTGATGGTCTGGTTTTGGACAAATTTGGTTTTCAATCGTAGTAAAAATTACTATTGGTTTCTTGCAGGTTACATCATTGTAAGTGCAATGAATGCCTACAATCATCATTTCAGTCTTTTACTGGCAGCTATAGTTGGATTCACAGGCCTTTTCTTTATCCCCAAAAAACATCTGAGATCATACATTTTGGCAGGCATCATAATCTTTATTTTATATATTCCTCATTTGCCAATCTTCTTTACACAGCTTGGATACAAAGGAATTGAGAGTTGGCTGGGCAAGCCGGATTCTTTGTTTATTTTTAATTATCTTGGATTTATTCTTCATTTCAGCATAATGTTTTATCTGACCACAGTTGCACTGATAATCCTCAGCATTTTCTATCGCACAGATAATATCAAAGAGACTAACAAATTCAGGATAATAGGTCTTTCATGGTTTTCTATCACTTTTTTAATTGGGTTTTTTTATTCTGTTTTTGTAAGTGCGATTATTCAGTATTCAGTACTGGTATTTACTTTTCCCTTTTTGCTTATGGCTCTGTTCTCATACTTTAAAGAATTAAAGACAGCACCTAAAATACTAATTGTGTTGCTAATAGTTTCGGCCAGCATATACACACTGATATTCAACAGACAGTATTACACATACTTTTATGCTTCCGGATTTAAAGAAATAATAAAAGAATCGACAAAAGCTCAAAACAAATTCGGAAAGGAGAATGTAACTGTAATTTTAAATACCATAGATAAGATCAACGACTATTATCTTGACAAGCTTAACATTCCTGACAATAACTTCTTATATCTTGATAGCCTTGGCAGTTATACACAATTCCGTGATTCGCTGAAAAAGATTAGGACGGAGTATGTTATTTTTGCCTGGGCAAATTATACTGACCCTCAGTTTTTACAAATATCTGAGAATATTTTCCCAAATATCATTGAAAAAAAAACCTGGTTCACTTCAAGTTTCTATCTTCTGAAGAAAACCAAACCGGAAGATATGGAGTACACTTCTGCTGACAAAATTATATTTGAATCAATTAATAATTATGAGTCCACATTAATATCGAATTGGGATACGGTTCCCGAAAACCTTATTCTCCCGAAAAATAACTCTGCAACAAATCACTATATGCAGCTATCAAAATGGAGAAACTACAGCCCCGGAATAACCTTAGAACTTGATAGCATAATAAATAATAAAAATAACCTTATTTTCATTTCACTTGATGCATATTTTCTGAAAGAGCCTTCCGAGGTGCTATTGATCTCCGAATTAAGGTCGGGCGACGAAGTCATAGACTGGCGCTCCATACCTTTCACAGATTTCATCAGCAGTATTAATGAACGACAGACCGTTTATTTACCGCTAAAGCTGTCGGATATCAATTTAAACCATAAGGGGATAACCTTGTCAGTAGTTATCTGGAACAAATCAAAAACAAAAGTTCTGATTGATAATTTCAGGATCATAACCTATGAAGGAAATACAGTTATTTATGGCCAGTTTGAAAAATTCTGATCAATATTTTCTATTTTTGTAAAAATATTTTATGCTGGAAAACTGTCCGGTATCAGGTAAAATAAAATATTAATGCTCGAAATTGAACCATACTACAGCTGGAGAAACATATATATCGCATCCAACGATAGGCGATCTCCTTTTTATGGAAGCGTGAACAGTGAAATTGAGTTTACCGATGCCATTTACGATCACTACATTCACCCGCAATGGGATAATATTGGTTCCGCAACACTTTACATAAAACTTCTCTATACAAGTTACGAAGAGGGATTTTGTATTATTGAACTTTTTGGCGAATGGAATGACACTCTGTATAATGATATTATGTTTCTTAAAAGAAATATTGCAGACCATCTGATTGATCAGGGAATCAATAAATTTATTCTTGTTGGTGAGAACGTCCTGAACTTTCATTCGGCAGAGAATGATTACTATCAGGAATGGTTTGAAGATATCGAAGATGGATGGATTGCATGTGTTAATTTCAGAGATTACATTATCAGCGAAATTGAAAGTGCCCATATTGACTATTACCTTGCAATAGGCGGAACGCTAAATGAAGTAATCTGGCGAAGCCTTAACCCTATGCAGGTCTTTCAGAAAATTAACAGTCTGATAACAAGAAGGCTGACTCCCTGAATTTTTACTAATAATGAATTTATAGGTTTTTATTTTTTGTACTTTTGTATCATAACTATTTCTATTATTGTGAAAAAGCATATTAATCTTCAGATTTTCGGAAGGGTACAGGGTGTTGGTTACCGATACTCCTGCGTGGAAACCGCAAACAAATATGAGGTAAAAGGATTTGTTAAAAACAAGTCTGACAGTTCTGTATATATTGAAGCAGAGGGAGAGGAGTACCAGTTAACACAATTTACATTGTGGTGTCACAAAGGCCCGATGTGGGCAAAAGTTACCAGCATTAATGAAACATCTGGTGAAATTAAAGACTTCGATACTTTTAAGATTGAAAAAACCGGATATTGAGGAGAGATGATCGTTCTCAGTTGGCAGTTGGCAATCGGCAGTCGGCAGTCCTCAGTCGGCAGTCGGCAGTCGGCAATCCTCAGTCTCCAGTTGGCACCAATTCACTATTCCTTTTCCTTTATAGCTCTCAGCATCTCCCTTTTCCCTTTTGGCCCGGGAATTCTCTCAACTTTAAACCCAGCTTGCTGCATATTCCGGCGAACCTGCCCTTTGGCTGAATAGGTTACCAACACACCATTATTTGCCATTGCATCAAATAACTTCTGAAAAACCGGCAGTTCCCATAATTCCGGTTGCACATCAGGGGCGAAAGCATCAAAATATATCAGATGATAAAAATCAGGCTTCAGGTTAACATTGGCAAAAACCTTTTTAATTTTATAAAGCAAAAACTTATTTCCAATCTCAACATCCAATTCTGACAAACTTTCGTGCATCATATTGAAAATAGAAGTACAATTCTTAATATTAATTAAATCAGGATAATTTAGTTTTGAGAATATATCACTGTTTAACGGGTAAGGCTCAATACCATCATATCTTATTCTGATTCCCTGTCTGGTTGATTCTTTCAATGTTAACAAAGCATTAAGCCCGGTTCCAAAACCAACTTCAAGTATATTCAACTCTTTCCGGTTTTCAACTGCCTTATCAAATCCACTTCTGACAAAAACGTGGAGAGATTCATTAATTGCTCCAAACCCTGAATGATAATTTTCATTCAAACTACTGACATACAAACTATTTGACCCATCTTCAGTAATAATTATTTCTGGTTTCATTGGTCAAAAGTAACAATATTTATAATGATGACTCTCCGATTACGTAAATAGGTTCATCTTTTTCAGACCTCCTACAAAACAACGATCAAACACTCACAAACCACTGAAATTCTATCTGATAGCAAAAAAGATAAAAATTTGGATATTTTATTTAAAAAATGCGCCAGCCAATAAATTCTCCTTAAATATTAAAAATCATTATCCGAAATCAAAAAACCCAGACAACCAAAACAACTAAAAAGATGTCCCTGTTATTATAAAATACATTAAATCAGACATATGTCTTATTTGGCACAATCATTGAAATTGTCGAAATGCAAATCAAGGTAATGTAATCTTATTTCAAAAAAATCAATATTATGACAAAAAAGGAACAACAAGGATTGAACATCATCTATGGTCACACAGGTAAACGACAGGTGTATGAGACTTTTAAAAGGAATGATCCCGAATTAGCAAAAAAATACCTGGAGTTTATCTCTAAAAATCAAACTGCTATTTATATTAAATGGGACGTTGAAAAGAAAAAATTTACTTCCTGATTAATAGATGTTTATCCGACAATTCTAATGTTCACCTATTGTATAATAGGTGAACATTTTTTATTGAATCCTCAAACGAATATGTGTTCTCCAACATCATTTCAGGGAATTTATACTTTTTAACCTCTTTTGACGAAGAGAGATACAAATCACTATTCAATGCCTCATACCTTATATTAACAACTTCAATATCAGCCATAAACGGCACAAGCTGCATTGTTGAATAGTCATAAATAAAAATATCACTTTCCGTACCTATAAGTATCCGGTTGGCATCAATAATGTCTGATGATACGATTTTTCCTGTCAGATCAGATAGATGTTCAAGGACACCAAGCTCAATATTGAAACTAAACAATTGTCCTGTCCCACTATTGTTTGCAGTTATAAAAACCTTTTTATCAGTATGTCTGAAAAAACAGACCACCTCAAACTGTGTTTGCCTGGCCTGCATCTCAATCCCACTTTTCACCCAATATGTAACTAATTCCGGACTTCCGGCACTATTCTGTTTTTGCATATCAACAAGTACATAATCATTCAATCTAAAAACCGCCCCGGGTTTGTCGTGCGAAGTTATATTAGCAGTAAAAACAACATATCCGCTATTATCATAACCTCTGATATATTGTGAATTGTATGTTGCAAAAAGATACTCATCAGCATATAGGCAATTATCATTATGTAGTGGCGGTGTCATTCCTAAAGCAATATCCCACTCTACCGAATTATCATCCAATGAAAAAGTACGCAATTCAATCAAAGTTTTTCCAGCAAGGTAAAACTGCTGAAACTGACTATTGATGCATGAAGCAGCATAATCAATATCAACATTGAATAGGAGAGAAACTGTTTGAGACGAGTCGATTCCACTCACACTAATGTGCTGCTCTCCTTCACCCGTTACAACTAATATCATCTCCAGATTCAATGGCTCCCCCTTGATCTGTATCTTCCTGTAAGCATTTTTGAATTTCGATTCATTTTTGGCCTTCACAAGAATATAATATGTACCTGATTCCAGAGAATTTTCATCCATCACATAAGATAAGTCCAAATCATAACTACTGCTGTTTGGATGCAAATTGTATTCTTTAGCAACAGGTGTAAAAGCTTCATTCACCAAAACAACATGAACATTGGTAATCAGCCTCTCATCCCTGATCGTGGCAATAACAGGTATTGTATCCGACACACTAAAGATGTCATTTTCAGCAGGTGAGAGCACATCTACAACGGGAATACTTGTCTCCTCATCCTTATTACATGAAGGATTAAGTAGTATAAATACAAATAGAAATAGTATGCTTCTGATCTTAAACATTTCGTAAAATTATTAAATTGTATTGATTTGTCAATAAATTTTCAAATTTCAAGTCCTCAGGAATCATCACTTTCACAATTTTATTGTATTTTTATGCAATCAAATTTGCAAACTATGTTATATCAATTAAATATTGAAAAAATACTATTTCTCGACATCGAAACCGTACCAATGGTTTCAGATTATGACAAACTGCCGGACAACTTCAGGCGACTGTGGGATAAGAAAGCAGAAAGGATCAAGCAAAATGAAGATGATACTCCAGATAAAATATTCAACAGGGCTGGCATTTATTCTGAATTCGGGAAAATAATCTGTATTTCTGCAGGATTTATCAAAGACGGCAAGTTCAGGGTGAAATCATTTTACAGTGATAATGAATCGGAGTTGCTGAATGGGTTTGCAGAGTTGCTCAACAAGCACTATAACAAGCCAGACAACAAGCTATGCGGACACAACGGGAAAGAATTTGACTTTCCGTATATTGCAAGACGTATGCTGGTTAACGGAATCAAACTACCAAACATTCTGAATACAGCAGGAAGAAAACCCTGGGAAGTCTCTCACCTTGATACAATGGAGTTATGGAAATTCGGTGACAGAAAAAACTACACATCCCTTGAATTGCTGGCCTCCATCTTTGAAATACCGACTCCAAAGGATGATATCGACGGGAGTATGGTTGCCGAAGTCTATTATAAAGAAAAAGACCTTGAGAGGATAGCTGTCTATTGCCAGAAGGACACACTTACAGTGGCACAATTACTTCTTCATTTTCTGGGAAAACCGATAATCAAAGAGGAGGATGTTATTACAATTTAATTCAG
The DNA here is from genome assembly GCA_030592565.1 of Chlorobiota bacterium. Classification (GTDB taxonomy): domain Bacteria; phylum Bacteroidota; class Bacteroidia; order Bacteroidales; family JAADJA01; genus JAADJA01. The sequence goes on along the minus strand of JAUVIX010000030.1, from coordinate 8,699 downwards.
ATGAGCAGTAATATACGTAATTACTTGATACTCTTCTTTTTAGGGGCACTATTCTACATCCCATTTCTTGGTGGTGTCCATCTGTTCGACTGGGACGAAATTAACTTTGCCGAAATATCAAGAGAGATGATCCGTACTGGCGATTATCTGACAGTGCAGGTCAATTATGAACCTTTCTGGGAAAAACCTCCGCTCTTTTTCTGGATACAAGTTCTGTCAATGAAGCTTTTTGGCATTAACGAATTTGCAGCTCGCTTCCCAAATGCAATAATTGGGATTATTACGCTGCTTGTTATTTATCGGATCGGGACAAAGCTTTTCAATCAGAAATTCGGATTCTTGTGGGCACTGGCATATTTTGGAAGCATCCTACCCCTACTCTATTTCAAATCCGGAATTATTGACCCGCTTTTCAACCTGTTTATCTTCCTTGGCCTGTATAATCTCATTATAGCTTCCTGGAGAAGAAACAATCTTTCTAAAGGAATCGCAAAACCAAAGTCGTACTATCTGATTTTTGGAGGATTCTTCATAGGCCTTGCCATACTTACAAAGGGGCCGGTAGCATATTTGATAGTGATTCTTGCTTTTGGTGTTTATTGGATAATGAACAGATTCAAATCATTTATTAGTATTGTTGATTTTATCATTTGGTCATTTATCTCATTGTTGGTCGTATCTTTATGGTTTGGAGTTGAAATTGCACACCATGGCATCAGGTTTATTGAACAATTCATTATATATCAAGTCAGGTTATTGAGCACACCTGATGCCGGTCATGGAGGAGTTCCAGGATACCACATTCTTGTTTTACTTTTCGGATGTTTCCCTGCTTCAGTTTTTGCTATAAGAGGGTTTCGGAAGATTAAACCGGAAAAAGACTTTCAGCAGGACTTCAGGAGGTGGATGATCATCCTCTTTTGGGTTGTTCTTGTTTTATTTTCAATAGTACAATCAAAAATTGTGCATTACTCCTCTTTAGCATATTTCCCTCTTACTTTTCTGGCAGCAATGGTAATCAGTCAAATCATTGACAAAAAGATAAAATTCAACAGCAATATGAAATACTTGTTGAGTTTTATTGCAGGCATTTATATCATCATTGCTGTTTTGGCCCCCTGGACAGGAAAAAATATCGAACTTATCAAACCCTTATTTGAGAATAATCCATTTGTATATGCAAGCCTTAATGCCCAGGTCAACTGGACATATTGGGAAATGATTCCAGGGATATTTCTGTTGATGGTTGTAATAATTTCAATGTTATTATTTAAAAATGATAAAATTTTAAGAGGAGTTCAAACTCTATTTTTGGGGACGGCACTGTTCCTGTTTTTGGGTCTGATATTTTTTATTGGACGAATTGAGATGTATTCGCAAAATGCAGAGATAGAATTTTGCAAAACGCTTCAGGGAAAAGATTGCTATGTTGTAACAAGCAATTTCAAAAGCTATGCTCACTATTATTATGCAAAAGTTCAGCCACCCGACAATCCCAAATATACTGACCTGAAGTGGTTAATATATGAGGATGTGGATAAAGATGTTTTTATTGTCGGAAAAACACCTGTAGAGAAACACTGGCGAACAGTTTGGACTGTCAGAGAACTCGGGGAGAAGAACGGATATGTATTTTTCAAACGTACCGTTCCTTAGAAATAAGCTGATTTCGGGACAGAGCAATTGTTTAAAACATTTGAATTACAAAGCTGCATAGCAGGAAAATTAATCTAATTTTGCCATTTAATTTTAGGTAAATAGCAATTATCAAAAACCAGTATATTATGTTTTTATTCTTTGATACAGAAACAACCGGGCTTCCCAGAAACTGGAAAGCTCCTGTAAGTAACAGCAGCAATTGGCCAAGGATGGTTCAGCTTGCATGGCTTACTTATGATGAGACGGGAAACAGAATTAATGGCGAAGACTTCATTATTATCCCTGAAGGATTTACAATTCCGGCAGAAGCATCCAATGTTCATGGTATAACAACAGAACGTGCACACAAAGATGGATACGAACTGGATTATGTACTGCAGGTTTTTGCAGAGCAAATTGAAAAGGCTAATTTTCTTGTAGCCCATAATATTGCTTTCGATGAAAAGATAGTTGGAGCAGAATTTTACAGAAAACGCATTCCATCAAGTCTTTTCAATAAGCCAAGGATGTGCACAATGAAAAACTCAACAAACTATTGCCGTATTCCCGGTCCTTACGGGTATAAATGGCCCAAACTATCAGAGTTACATTACAAACTATTTGGAGAAGATTTTGAAAATGCGCACGATGCTGGTGCTGATATAAACGCTACAGCAAGATGCTTCTGGGAAATGAAAGAAATCGGGCTTATTTGATTATTTAGAATTACAGCATTGTGACTCCCTGTTACTTATTTTTAATAATTTCTCTTTGAATTACAGGATTGGCATACATCTCAATAAACAGCTCCTTCAACTCATCCGGATCTTTTCCCAAAGCTTCGATCACTCGTTGCAATCTTTTATTAAAATGCTCTTTGGTCTGTGTGGTATATCTGCTTGAATACTTGTTAGAATTATTCTTTAGATCATAGGCCAGATAATTGCTGGGCCATAGCTTATAAAGGCTATAGACCTGCTCGTCAATATAATGTACAATATAATTATAAATAGCACTCTTAACCATTCCCTCATCAATATTATGAAGTATAGAATTAACAGGCTTTGCAACTGAAATATGAATATGTCCTTTATAATTTACAATTCCATTGATTACACTCTTAAAGTCCTCATTTCCATCCTTCACATACCCATCTCTTCTGGAATAGTAGTTTTCCTTTATCTTAAGAACATCGCAAGGCTCCCACTCATAAGAAATACAGACAGGAATAATATTAACATCACGAATAGCCTGAATCACATCTTTTGGACCAGTGGATGTCAGCATTTTCAATATTCCGGTTTCTGTTTTATCCAGCCCATCTTTGGTACGGCCTTTTCGTTGAGCAATCCAAACAGATGTTTTCTTATCAAGTATATTATGCCTTATATAAGCGGATAAAATTCTTGAGTTTGCAAGCAATTCACGCGGTGTACCCTCCCTGACAACAGTTAATATTCTGTTTACCTTGCTCAAGTCAATCACAAAATCCGAGACCATCAGATTACTTCCTGAAGCAATTTCTGAAGTTTCCAGCCTCAGCTCGTACAAAACAGCCTGTAGAAGTGCTGAGTCTAAAAGAATATCACGATGATTTGAAATAAAAACACCGGGATTCCCATTTTCGATATTTTCAAATCCTTCAAAGGTAAGGCCATCAGATGTTTTTGCCAAAATAGCTTTCATGGCAGGAAGCATAAACATCCTTTGAAAATCAACTGATGTTCTGATTCTTGACACATCTTCCAGAATTTCCTGATGTTTTTCAGCAGGAAACAGGTAATCTAAAGCTATGTGGAACTGAGGATGGTTTACAATTCTTTTTATTGCATCGGGAACCTCTGAATCATAATAGGGTCTTATATCATCAAACTCTTTCTTCATAATCTTAATATTGGTAACAATATTTGCAACTTCACATCGCAATATTAATAATTATTACTCAAATGACAGTAATAAAATCCAATAAATTGACAAAATTGAATTTTAAAACCCCTCCATCGACTTTTCAAGTTCACGTGCCTGTTCAAGGAATGTATCCACATCCATCTCCTTAAAAAAAAGAAGTCCATGCGCAGCTCTGATACGAGGCAAATCATTCTCATAGAAAAATGTCTTACCAAGAAGTAACTGAACATGCTTCATTTGCTGAATCCAAATCTCGCGAGCCAAAGTACTGAATTTCCCATCAAGCATATAGCTTGGGAAAGGGGCATCCACCTGGCTCAGATAGCAATCGGAGAAAGCCTCCTCAAGAATTGCCAGAGAATTTAGCGACACCGGAACAATAACATCAGCATCAGCAGGATGAAAACGATACCAAACATTTCGGTATCCAAGAATCCTTAAATTACTTACATCTGCCTCCTCCTTCCAAAGCCTCACAGCCTCAGCAATAGCTTCCAAGACCTTATAGTGAGTATCAGGACCGCTTCCCTCAGGGTCAAGTGCAAGGCTAATGACAGTAGGCTTAATTTCTCGAAGCATATTAAGGATTGGGAGCACATCTCTCAACCTTTCAGGCTGCTCAGTAAAGATATCACCGGTATAAAAACCCAGCCTTAAATGATGTACATTCTTAACCTGCACACCAAAATGTGCCCATACAAGCTCTTCTTCAAATTCACGTAGCATCCCCTTCAATTTCTGAATATCTGGTGAATTTTTTTCACCATCATATGAATTCTCCAAAACCAATATATCTTTCTCAACCTGATTTTTTAAGTCACTAATATTCTTCAGCTTATAAATTTCAACCATCGACCTAACCAAGCGATGGCTTAGCCCTCTCCTCCTCTGAATCGACTCCCCGGAAGCAACCTTGCCGAGATAATGATTAACATCCTTATCCCATTTAATTTTATATCCTTTCACAAAAAAATCGGGATAATGAACCATCTGGATTTTATCTTCAGCAAGAAACCTCAAAATATCCCTAAGAGCATTAATAATAAATTTATTGGTAACGGCTGTGAACCCGGATGTCAGTATTGTAAAATCAAATTTATTTGACGACTGACGTAATTGATGTGAAATATGCGGTAAAATACCGAGCATAATATCATCGTGGTGCGGCCCCGTATGGTAATATTTCTGATTCTTCTCCTGTAGCATTCCCTTAGTCAGCTTCTGCTTAACAGAATCGATAATTTCATTAACAGTATTTTCATTAAGGTTTGGGATCAGACGACAATACTCATCATTCTCCAGGTCTTCAATTGTAAGATGATGTCCATACTTATCAAGCTTTTCAACAAGATCAAGGACAGCTCTCTCTGTTTTTCCCTTAGTCCAGTCACCTCTTTTATAATAGTCATCAACAAAATCTTTTAGCGTCACAGCAGCACCATTTGTAAGGTAAAAGCGTCCGTTCTTAAGCTTTTGCAAAACGGTTGCCGGAAAAAGATTTGACGGTGGATTTTCAATTGCACACTTAACAACGTCTGCTTTTGCCTCCCCAGCAGCAAAGATTATGGCAGTAGCATCGGGGTTATAAGTTATTGTATCCAGGCCGATGGTAATTACAAGCCTGTTTCTGGAAACCTCAATTCCTCCAAGATCACCAGCTGACACCGCCTGGGTCTCAAAATTAGTCTCCATCAGGCGGGTGGTTGAGAAATGATCGGAGCCCTTAATATTAAATGCAATATGTCCGTCGGGACCAATACCACCAAGGAAAAAGCCAATTCCACCTTTTGCCCTGATCTTTTCTTCATATCCGGCACACCATTCATCTACCATCATAATTGAGTCCTTCTGAACTTGCTCCATATTGCTCTTAGCTTCTCTATAACGAAGAGTCAGGTCAACTTTATGGTCGGGGAAAACTTCTTTGTATGTACGGCTATCAGAAAGAGTTATTTCATCTGCATTTATTAATAGTGCATTGTCAGGATTTATTCCAAATCCTTTCAGATAAAACTCCTTTACATAATAATTAAAACTATTGTGCTGCGCCGGGTCTATCGGATAAAATTCATCTATCTGGACAAAATGCAATCTGCTTAGATCAGGTTTAGACTTACCGGAAAGCTCGTGTTTTTCTCTAATCTTCAACCCTTTATCATTATCCCAGTTTTCGAGCATAAACTTTGTCCACTTGATAAAGTACTCTGGCGTTTTACCGGTCGGAAGACTAATAACCCCTTCAGGATTATCAATTACCCATTCAAGGAATCTCAAAGCTGTTATTAATCCTAAATCAGGAAATGTATCAACTGTGATATAAGGGATTCTGTTTCTGTTTGAAATTTTCCGTCTGCCGGAGAATGATTGTTCAACTTTTGATAGCTTCTTCATTGGCACAAAATTTTGTAACTTAGTGTACACATTCTATTTGGAGCAGTAGCGTTTAATCACCCTGTAGGCATCAGTTGCACCCAATTCGCCGGCAGCACTCAGATCATTGCAAGCCCTGTTGTTCATTTTCAAAAAAAGCAATATTAAGCCTCTGTTATAATATGCCTCTGCAAACTTTTCATCATATTTTATTGCTTTTGAAAAATCGCTAACCGCTCCCCAGTAATCGCCTTCCATACTCTTCACATATCCCTTGTTATAATATGTAAAATAAAATTCGGGATCAAGAATCTCAACTCTGTTAAAATCATTAATAACCTTTTTATATTCTTGCTTAATGTAAGTAGTGTCGCGTTTTATCGTTGGTTTTTTATTGCCAACCGGATTGAATGGATGTCTGTAATCATAATACGACTTGATCAGCTCTATCAGCTTATACCTTGTGTTTGCCCGGCAAAAATAGGCCATTGCATAATCGGGATCAAACATAATAGCTTTATCAAAATCGTTAACAGCTTTTTCAAAATCCTGGCTACAGGCAAGCATAAGCCCTCTGTTATAATAATTAACCGGATCATACGGATCTTTATTAATTTTCTCGGTTAACAACTTGATCTGCTTATTGGTTACTTCTTCATCATGTTCTGCTTCATCAACTTCTTTGAGTGTAATTACTGTTGCATGATAACCTTTCTTCTCATAAGTATCATACATTTTCATCCCAGTGATGCTGTTTGAAAAAAGAACAACCCCAAAAACAGATTTCAGATTAATGTCAACATACTCATTTTCAATTTTACTATCATTTGTGTTTTTATCACTAAACTCACCACTAAAAGCCATTAACCGCTTCAGATACATTACCTCCTCAATCTTAAGGCTGTCATTACTTTCAAAATCAAATTTATTTATACTGTAAGCAATACCGTAATCTTCTTCTGCGCCTTTAAAATCAAGTAGTTGCTTCTTTACCCTGCTTCTCTCAAAATATGCGTCTGCAAAATCAGGATAAATCTCAATAGCTTTATCAAAATCCTTCAGAGCACCCTGCAAATCGCCAACCGACTGCTTCAACTGCCCCCTGAAAAGATAGACGGCAATATTGTCAGAATTCAATGCAATGACATTGTCCAGATCATCAATGGCAGCATCCAGATTACTTGTTTTAATTTTCAAAATAGCACGATTATAATAAGCCATCGAGTTGTATGGTGACAATTCAATGACCTTGTTAAGATCGCTTAATGCACCCGATGTATCAGATGTTTCCATCCTGGCAAGAGCACGGTTAAAAAGCGCATAGGAGTCAACTGAGTCAATTGCAAGAGCAGTGTTAAACTCAACTATAGCTGAATCGGCTTTTTTCATTGTCATCAGTGTTACTCCCTTTTGAACATAAGAATACGAGTCTTCGGGATCATACTTTATGGCTCTATCGAAATCAGCAAGTGCATCCTCATACTCCTCAGCACCGGCTTCAGCCATTCCTCTCAGGATATATACCCCCGAATTTTTATATTTCAGCTTTATTGCTTTATCACAATCGGCTTTTGATTTTTTAAACTGTTTCAAAAATAGGTTAGTCCTGGCTCTGTTGACATAGATAGTTGCATTTTTAGGATCGCGGTCAATGGCCAGGTCAAAATCCTCAAGAGCACCTCCAAAGTTATATTGCTGACTACGCACAACTGCCCTGTAATGATAACTTTCCGCATAATAAGGATCACGGTCAATGGCATCGGTAAAATCTTTTTCGGCACCTGTATAGTCGCCAAGACTGTATTTTGAAATACCTCGAAGAAAATAACCTTCGTAGGAGGCAGAATTTATCTGAATTGCTTTATTAAAATAATCTACGGCTTTAAGGAAATGATTCTCTGAAAGTTCTGTTTTCCCAAGTTGCAAATAATTGGCAATATGCTGGCTCCTGGCATCAGGGAAAACCAAAAACAGTAAACCGAAAAAAAACAAATATCTGATCAAATACCTGAACCTCATTGAAAATCTTTAATACCCGATAATATACTTTGCAAACCTAATTAATATTTTTGGTCTTTGAAAGCAACTAGCAGGAAATTTATAGTAATTTAACTTTCAATTTCTATTACAGTAATTTCCGGCTTCATTCCAACTCTTCCGGGATAGCCCACAACACCAAGGCCTCTGTTTACATAAAGATATTTTGGTTTATGATCAGGCATTTTTTTATCGGAATATAATTCAGGTCAACAATCAAATTTTTTATGTATCTTTACATCAATTAATAGCTCGGTAAATGTAATTTGATGGCACTTATTATATTGATTTTGTGAGGTTTAGTGTTTTTGTGGCATAAAATCTTGAATATCAGCCATTAAACACAAAAGCACAAAATTCCTCAAAAAAATACAGAACTATTGATCAACTTTAAAAACCGACAATATGAAAAAGATCATATTAATCCTGTTATTTCTAATTCTTATTTCCTTTAAAACCGGCGACAACAAAAGCAACTACACGGTGCCCCGTGCAGCCTGGAGCGTTACAGCAGGCGATATTGATATGGATGGTGATAACGATATTGTTGTGGGGCATAATTATAGCTCTCAAACTCAATGGAGTGGTGTTTCTATATTGTTAAATGATGGAAATGGATATTTTACTTTATTTGATTCTGTCTTCCTTTTTGGTTGGCAGCCTGATATCCAAATGGAAAGCATAAATACCGGATCATCAAAAGAAATTATTGCAAAATATGAAGATGCACAAAATGAAAATGAATA
>JAUVIX010000168.1 GCA_030592565.1 Chlorobiota bacterium | reverse complement strand
GGGGCAAGCTGATTAAAGCGACAGTAGAAGTAATCAGTAATCCTTTAGTGAAAAACATAGTTGCAGTTACAGTTACAACTTTTGGTGTGGACAGTGCTCCTGTGTTAAAAACCGGTGAACTATTATATCCTGTAATTTCCTGGGCTTGCCAACGCACAACTCCGGTTATGGATAACATTGATAAGTATATTCCTTTGAAAAATCTTTTTTCAGTAACAGGAATCAATAAATTCAGCTTCAATACAATAAACAAACTTGTTTGGTTTAAAGAGAACCGGCCCGATATTCTGGATAAAGCAGACCACTTTGCTTTTATATCTTCTATTTTACTTCATAAACTAACCGGTAAGTTCGTAACAGAGACTACAATGGCAGGTACTTCGATGTTGACTGGTAGTAAAACAAGGAATTTTTCACAGGAGATATTTCAAAGTATAGGAGTCGAAAATAAATTTCCTGAGATGGTAGAAAGTGGTCAGGTGATGGGATATGTTACGAAAGTAGCAGCCGCCAGAACCGGAATCCCGTCAGGCATTCCGGTTGTTGCAGCAGGGCACGACACACAATTTGCCATTTTTGGATCAGGGGCAGGTATTAATGAACCTGTTTTGAGTTCCGGCACCTGGGAGATATTAATGGTAAGGACTCCAAATATTCAATTGGATGATAAAGCCTTTAAAGCGGGAATAACAACAGAGTTTGATGCTATTCCAGGTATCTATAATCCCGGAATACAATGGTTGGGCTCGGGAATTCTGGAATGGATAAAAAAGAGTTTTTATGCAGATGTGATGAACGATCCTGATATTTATGATGTGATGATTGGCGATGCTGAAGCCGTTGATGATAGTAATGTTGAGGTTAACTCCGGATTTTTAAGTGGCCAAGGACTGATAAATAATCTAAATATCAGTACACAAAGAGGTGAAATATATAAAGCTGCATTATATGCACTGTCGCAGCAAACAAAAACCGGTTTGAAATTATTGGAGCAAAGTTGTGGCTTTAAAGCTAAATCATTGTTAGTTGTCGGAGGTGGTGCTAAAAACAGACTATGGAATGAGTTACGTGCAAAAGCTTTGGGACTGCCTGTTAAAACTGTTACTCAAATGGAGACTACAGTACTGGGAGCAGCTATGTTTGCATTTTTTGGAGCTGGAATTTATCAATCTGCTGAGGAAGCCAGAAGAATGTTTGCAATAAATCGTGGTTAATAGATTTACAATCAGGGCTTATCCCTTGACATTTTCAGAGCAGTAGTTGTAATATAATATTTTGTAATCATATTTGGTATTTCCCACTCTGGCAGTTTGCCGGTTTGCATATATTTCAGAAATTTCTCTGTTACCTGCCTGAAATGTGCTTCATGACCAACCTTGTATTTTTGTGGAATATCAAGATAATACTGCTTTTCTGACACTTTTACCAGGTCAATACCGGGATATTTGACTGCGAGTTTACTGTCAACTGCATTTCTCAGTTTATCTTCAAAGTCAGCCAAATTATGTCCATTTACTTCAATATATAAAACCGGTTTGAACTGCTGTTCGGCTTCCTGCCTGATCTCAAGGTTGCACAATGTTCCGCGCATAATACTATAATGGGTATCACCTCCTTTGGGCGTATCAAAATTCCATGTAACCGATACCTTTGCCCACACATTATTTATTTTGTAAATAATCTTTCCGTTACTATAAACTTTTAAAAGATTGTCTTTCACATATTTATTCAAATAATCCGGAAAATTGTTGAGTCCGGTTACTTTTGAAAATTGCTCAAGAGTCAGGTCCGTTGTCCAGTGTTTTGCATAAGATACTTGAATATCCTCTTTGCGAATAATTATTCCCGGAAAAGCTTCCCACTGAACAAGATCAACCAAATGGGTAGCGACATCAACAATTCCTTCACCTTCCTGGCTCACATCAAAAAACCATGCAGGACGAATTAATGGTTTGCCTGCAACTGTTTTTGAAAAGCGGTGAACGCTCTCCTGCACGATAGCCGGATTACCTGCTGTCCCTTTTTGTAACTTTCCAAAAATCTCAGGCATTTGTGACAGCACACGTTGAAGAATGGTAGTGATCTCATACCTTTCGGTCATAATATCATAAAGTAAAACATTCTTTTTATCGGCAATTTTGAAAGCCTCTTCAAGCATAGGGAATTTTTCTGGAGAGATAACCATCGGTTTGTCAGCCAAGACATTTAAACCATCTTCCACCGATTTTCTAATATATTCTGTTTTTTTTGCATTATTTCCTGCAAGAACTATGAGGTTGCCGGCTTTCTCCTGTAGCATCTTTTGCAGATAATCTTCACCTGTGTAAACTATTTCCTTCCAGCTTGTGGGGTTTTCTTTCCTTAAATTAAATCCTTTTATCAAATCGAGATACGCCATTACTTCTGCTCCTTCCGGTGCATAAACATGCACTTCCTGACTTACTTCTGGATATATTGTTTTTTGTACGAGTGCTGCATGGAAATGTCCTGGAGCAAGTGTTACTATTTTAACCATGTCACTGTTGGTAATTTTACTACTATCTACCTTGTCTGAAGTTTTTTTAGTCCCTTCGGAGCATGCTGATAATACGGCAAGAAAACCCAATGTGAAAATTGCTAAATACCTTTTCATTTTATGACAATCTAACTTTAAATTTTTATATAATCTGTTCCGTAAGGATACCGTTGAGTACGTGAGAGCATCGAATTTGCCTTGTCATTATTGATGAATTGCTCTTCACCCGGGTTCCAGGCAAGTTTGCCGGGTATCTTCATTGCAATATGACTAATAAGACAAACAGAACATGCGCGCTGTCCAATTTCAACAGGTGATATGGGCTGTTCTCTTGTCTTGATGCATTCAAGCCAATTGCCGTGCTGATCATCGCTTTTATAAAGATGAATCTCATTTTCTTTGATTTCGGATGTCAGGATTTTTGGATCACTGGCATTCAGCGCCTTGCCGCTTTTCTCTTTATCCACCGGATCGCTGGCAGTAGCTGAATACGCTCCGCGGGAAACAAATATCCACCCTTCTGTTCCTTCGTATCTGATTCCGTTTGTATATCCCTGACTGGTAAACATCGTAATACCATTGGCATATTCTGCTTTGACCATAAAATCCATATGCACATCCCACAACCCTGAGTTAGGGAACTGTGCAACAGATTCTACTGATATTGGCCCGGTATATTCGGTATTCATTCCCCAGGCAGCCGAATCGAAATGATGTTGCCCCCAGCCAGTTATCATTCCTGCGCCAAATTGTTCGCAGCGCAACCATCCCGGCCTGCTGTACCCTGTTTGTGGATGCACTCCTATTTCGGTGTAATATGCTTCAGGTGTGGATCCTAGCCACATGTCATAATTCAGATTTTCAGGAACAGGCATCTCATAGGCATTGGGCCCGGATGGATCCCCGGGAAGGCCAATCTTTACGGTGTGCAACTGCCCAATCCGTCCATTTCTAACCAGCTCGGCGGCAATGCGAAACTGCGGCATAGAGCGTTGTTGTGTCCCCATCTGTAGAATAATACCTTCTCTTTGTACAATATCACTCAGCAATCTTCCTTCAGTAACTGTCAGTGCAGTAGGCTTTTCAAGATAGATATCCTTTCCGGCCAGAGCTGCTTCGATGGCAGGTTGAGCATGCCAATGGTCGGGAGTGGTAATTACCACCGCATCAATATCTTTATTCAAAAGCATCTCCTTGTAATCACCATACATTTTAACATCAATATAGTTGTTGCCTTTTCCGTTCTTCTCATAAAAATTCTCTATTAGTGTTTTTGCATCAGCCATACGATTTGAATCTACATCGCTGACTGCCACCATCCTCACCGTATCGAACTTCATAACTCCCGGTATATCCCAGGCTCTGCCAATGCGTCCACAACCTATAACACCAATATTTATTTTATCATTTGGAGCTCCTTTCCCGAAAACCGATGAAGGAACAATAGTCGGCAGAAAAAATGTTCCTGCTGCTCCGGCTACCGTGTTTTTTATAAATTTTCTTCTTTCCATAATTAGTTATATAATCCTGTATTGTCGTTTTCAATTGTATTTGTGGTAGTACTATTTTCTTATTTTACATCTCAACTCCTAAAACCCAAATAATTCCCCCTAGCAGATGTTTCCTGAAAATAGGATCGTCATAAAACTCAGCATCGTGGCCCAGGGCTGTGTACCATTCCCTTCCACCGTCAAACTTGTGACACCAGCATAGCGGAAACAAATTGCCAAATGTTTCACCCGGATATTCAGCCATATTCTTATCCTCAATTGTAGTAAGGTCGGCAGATAGCAATACATGAACATCTGGATTTAACTGGTTTGAATAATAGCACTCGTCATTTACCTGCCACCTCTCAGGTAAAAAACAGGTAGAAGGATTATTTGTATCTGTTACTACCACATCAAATTGCTGGTGTGGTGCGTGACGTACAAATTTACCACCTACCAGCGACCACATCCATGGCCAGTCTCTTTCGGTTGCATTTGCCGAATGAATGGCCACAAACCCACCGCCTGAGCGAATGAACTTTTGTAATGAGCTTTTTTGTTCTTCCGTATCAAACACTTTATTGTTTGTGTTGGTAAATATCAAAGCATCATAATTTTGAAGATTGCTATCTGTAAAAGCAGCAGGATCGTCTGTTACATCTGCAAGAATACCATTTTCTGAACAGATTTCTTTTAATGCCTTAACACTATTTGCAATGTTTTCGTGAACATAACCTTCTCCATTTTTTGTATAGATCAAAACTTTTTTACCCTTCACCTTTTTTAGTGCCTTTTTATCTACATCTCCTGCAAAAAGTACAGGTAATACAAAAATTATAGCAAATGAAATAAGAATTAATTTTCTCATATTAAATAGTTTAAGTTGTTAATTTTCATATACCACTTCAGGGAGATATGCAAAAGCCTGCCATATTGCTTCTGCCTCCTCCTTGCTCATATTGCCGTCGAAAACATACAATCTATACCTGAGTTTATAATTTTGTGAATGTTCCATTTTCCACGAGTTATGCCTTATGGGGCAAAATTCAAAAAATAAATTTCCCTTGTCATCAATGGAATTTGACGGCCATACTCTCATAGGTTCGGGGAAATCTCTGTTTTCGGGAAAATCCATAAAAAGAATGCCGCTTTGCCCTTCATTATCAAATTGAAAATTCACAGACTTTAATCCTGACTTTGTAATTTCATTAAGGGAAATACTATTTTTGTTATTAAAGGTTATTTTCTGCGATAAGTCAACAAAGACCGGACAATCAAGTCTGTCATTATCTCCTGCAACTATCTTAAATGAAAAAGATTCCTGAGATAAAACAAAAATGGGTAATAGGATAAATATAGCTGTAATAATGAGATGCTCTATGTTTTTCATTCAGCATGCAAATATATAAAAGTATCCTGTACTTTTGCAAATAGACAATATATTATTTTGTCTGCATAGCTTCAAGTTGCGGATGTGATTAAACTTCAGCCATTTGGCTGGACAACGAATACCAGTGAAACAATATCGGTATCTGGATCATAGAATGACAGCATTTTTTATTGCGGAAGCCGATAAGAAGTTTTATCTTTGCAATCAAAATAAATTTACCTTGATTATACAACAAATACTTTTTTAAAATGAATAAATTCTATCTATTTATTATGCTTGTGTTAGCTTCTGTAATGGCTGAGTCGCAAGTGATTCAGGAGAAAACTTATGCCGGTTATGCTGCTATAACACAACTTGAACTGGAAGGCTATAAATATTTTGTGACCGATGCAGTAAATAACAAATGTCTATTATACAATACTGATCATTCTCTTTGGAAAACAATAGATGTGCCAGTACCGGAGAATAATTTTATTGCTGAGATAGCTTATGTGTCACAACATCTTTTTAATGAAAATGATAATATTGAAATGCTTGTTATTTATGCCGAGTATATTTCATCCGGAGAAATTCCATATTATGAATATACGACTTCAGTAAAAGGAGAGACCGGAGGAAATCTTATGAGTGTTGACGGCGGCGGCTACGCCTTAATTCAGGATGTGGGAGATGAGGATGCTAAACTTTTGGTATATGTCTATGACCTTTCCACATTTTCTTTCCCGATTTCAACAGAGGTTTTCGACATTCCAGGCTCTCCACTCTTAAGTCCTGAAAATATTGCAATGTCGAATGATGCTGGAAATCCCTTTCCCAATCCGGCAGGTTCGTATGTCAATATCCCTTATGTTCTGGATGAAAGGGATGCAACCGGATATTTGATAATTTCAGATATATCAGGAAAGGAGATAAGGCAATATAAAGTGGGAAAAGATTTTCACAATATCAGGATTTTGACATCAGGATTGGGTAATGGAATATTTTTCTACAGAATCCAATCTGAACACAATACTTCAAAAGTAAAAAAGATAATTTTGAATTAGGCTCTTTAGATGACTTCGACTTATCAGAATGTGCCAATTGAAAAAGAATGAATTTATTTCTGAAATTTCAAATGAATTAAAGCTTTCAGCTTCCAACTGCCAATTGCCGACTGCCAACTGCCAAATGTCAATTGTCTACTTTTTGTAACTCAAATAATTAGGTATTGCTTTACTTAAATGTGTACTTTTGCCGCTTATTTAATTATTGACCTGCCTGTGGCAGATATTTTAGTAAAGTTTCTATAATCAAAAACTATTTATATGAAAACAGATAAAAATCAAAATGCACATGTCTATTTAATTGGAAGCGGAATAGCTTCATTGGCAAGTGCCGTTTATTTAGAAAAAGATGCCGGAATTCCTGGTGAGAACATCCACATTTTAGAAAAAGACAATATCGCAGGTGGCGCTTGTGATGGAGCTGGTGATAAAGAAGAAGGTTTTGTAGTAAGAGGTGGAAGAATGCACGAAATGCATTATGAATGTTATTGGGAACTGCTTTCTCACATCCCTTCACTTGAAGATCAAAATGTTTCTGTACGTGATGAATCCTATGAATTTAATGAACGATTTGTTTCTAACGGGCAGGCACGTTTATTAAAAGACGGAAAAAAACTTGATGTTTCAAGTTATGGATTATCAAAAAAACAACAAGCCGATTTTCTAAAGCTAACCTTTGTTTCTGAAAAATCACTTGGTAACAAACGTATTGAAGACTGGTTTGATCAGAGCTTTTTTGATACAAATTTCTGGTATATCTGGACTTCAATGTTTGCGTTCCAGAAGTGGAGCAGTCTTGCTGAGATGAGAAGATATATGAAACGCTTTATTCATCTTGTTGATGGACTGTATAAATTGGGCGGGGTAATGCGTACCAAATATAATCAATATGATTCTGTGGTTAGGCCTATGAGAAGTTACCTTGAAGAGAGGGGAGTTAAATTTGAAATGGGTAAAGAAGTAGTAGATATTGATTTTAACTTGGCGGCAGACAAGAAAACTGCAACAGTAATCCATTTAAAGGATAAAAGCGAAATAGTACTTGGTAAAAATGATTTTGTATTTTTTACAAATGGTTCACTAACTGATAGTACGGACAACGGAACCTGGGATACACCTGCAAAATTAAAAGGAGTTGATGATTCAGGTTCCTGGAAATTATGGAAAAGGCTTGCTGCAAAAGATAAAGCTTTTGGAAACCCGGATCCATTTTGCGATAATATAGATTTACAAAAATGGTATTCATTTACAGCTACCCTGAAAGACTCTACTTTCCACGACTATATGGAAAACTTCTCAGGTAATGTTGATGGAACAGGTGGACTTGTTACTTTGACTGACTCTAAT
>JAUVIX010000220.1 GCA_030592565.1 Chlorobiota bacterium | reverse complement strand
GTTATTTATTCCACCTTAGAAAAAGTCTTTAAAAACATTTTGATAATTCCGGGAGGAAAAAACTACTTTCTTGCTTCCAACGGTCAACTGAGCTATTACATTTCAAACCTGATTGAATCAAAACAAATAAACACTGAATATGTCAACAAGTATTACATTGATGACAATCAAATTAGAGAAAGAGGCAATCAAATAATAGACGAGTTAGACTCAAAAACCGAAATAAACAGGGACTTCAAACCTGTAGCAAGTTTTCTTCAGTGGAGGTATTGGCTTGCACATTTTAACATATCAGGTAATATCTGGATTTTCATCATTACGATTCCGGTACTAGTAATCGTTTCAAGAATGAATACTATAAATATCGGATTATTTACAACGGGTTTAACTTCTGTTTCGACAGAGATAATTTTGCTCCTTTCATTTCAGATACTATATGGTTATATCTATCAGATGACAGGTATTATCATAACAATTTTCATGATTGGCCTTGCTTATGGATCTTTCAGGTTATACAAAGTTTTAGGAGCAAGTTTCAAGACCTATTATAAAGTCCAGTTTGTAACAGGAGTCTTTACACTCCTTCTGCCAGTTGCAATATTTTCGTTGGATTCACTTTCTGCAAATGGGATTATTGTACATATAATTTTTATCATTTTAGTTTGTGTCTCTGGGATATTAACAGGGACACAGTTTTCAATTGCAACAAAGCTTTCTATCGGAACATTATCTGCAATAGCTGCCAGATCATACAGTTCCGAAATAATCGGCTCTGCATTCGGAGCATTAATAATTTCTGCTGTCCTAATTCCTGTGATCGGAATTTTTTACACCTGTTTTATAATTGGAATTCTAAATTTAGGGGTTGCTTCTCTTATTTTTGCAAAATACAAATGAATCTGTAACAAAATCATTCTGAACATAACAGAAAAAAATGTACTTTTACATCTCAATTAAATATCTACCTTGTTGTGAAAACAGATACTATTACAAAAAGAGAGTTTATTAAACAAAGTATTTTGGGATTTGGTGCTCTTTCTCTGGGTTTAAACTCTTTTAATCTAATTGCAAATCCTTTGTCACTATTTCCCGGTGCGTCAGGCAGTTCTAATTCGCCGGTGCCAGGGCTTAACAAGTTTAGTATTGAAGCACGGCATTGGGTTATGACACCCAAAGGAATCAAATGTCAGATATGTCCGAATGAATGCAAAATAAAATCTGATGAGACCGGAGACTGTCGTACAAAAATAAATATTGATGGCACATTGTACAGCATTGCATATGGCAATCCCTGTGCGGTTCATATTGACCCGGTTGAAAAAAAGCCGCTGTATCACTTCCTGCCATCCAGTAAAGCATTTTCCATAGCAACAGCAGGGTGTAATCTCGCCTGCCTCAACTGCCAGAATTGGGAAATATCGCAGGCAAGCCCAACAGAAACAAGAAATGTCGACCTGATGCCTGAGAAGGTGGTATCCCAGGCAATTGCAAACAACTGTGAATCTATTGCTTACACATATTCCGACCCTGTAGCTTTTTATGAATACACGTATGACACTTCAAAAATTGCCAGAGAAAAAGGAATAAAAAATATTCTGATCTCTGCCGGATATATTAATGAAAAACCATTAAGGGAATGGTGTCAATATATTGATGCAGCAAATATCGACCTGAAATCGTTCAGCAATGAAATTTATGAAATGCTTAATGCCGGGACTCTGGAACCTGTATTGAACACTCTAAAAATCCTGAAGGAAGAAGGAGTCTGGGTTGAAATAACAAATCTTATTGTTCCAACGTGGAATGACGATATGGATATGATAAAGCGGATGTGCGACTGGCTGGCATTAAACGGATTTGAGGACACACCACTGTTTTTTAGCCGGTTTCACCCTCAATATCAGCTCACAAACCTACCTCCTACTCCGGTTTCGACATTAACTAAAGCCAGAGAAATAGCTATTCGCTCGGGATTAAATTACGTTTACATTGGAAATGTTCCGGGTTCTGATGGAGAGAATACCTACTGCCCTAATTGCAAAAATTTATTAATCGAAAGAAAAGGTTTCAGAATATTAAAAAATAATATTCCGGATGGAAAATGCAACTCCTGTGGACATACTATTTCCGGAGTCTGGAAATCCTGATACAGAGCTAATTATGTTTTTTATTCTATTACCTTTTTACAAACTATACATAATTGAAAAAAAACTTCAAATTTCTAAACAAAATATAATAATTTACGTATGAATTAAGAAACTGGAAAAATTATAGTTAATAAATTAAGAAACTTAAAGAATGAAACAAAAATCAACAATCACAAAAGCAATTGGTATTGTAATTTTCCTTTTTGGCTTTATAACATCATACAGCCAGGCAGATTTTGACACAGTATGTTCGGGATCAGAAGAATTTTACAAGGTTGTTAAAACAGAAGGTTCGCAATACACCTGGGTTACATGCAGCGGTGGAACTGCAGGTTACGGCGTTGAAACTAAGAGTGACAGCATCAGGGTTACATGGAAAGTCACTGATCAACCGAGTACCGAATTTGTAAAAGTTTTAGAAACCAACAAATTTGGAAGAATTGGCGACACTATTACTTTAAATATTCTGATTGCACCAGTTCCAACGGCTGTTATTAGCGGCTCTGATACTTTATTTGATGGGAACACAGGAACAAATAAAATTAGTATTTCATTAACGGGAACAGCTCCCTGGAGTATTGAATATAATGACGGAAAATCAAATATTACGATAAAGGATATTGAATCAAGTCCTTTCACGCTGGAAACAAGATCTCTGTCAAATCCACCGGAGATACATAAGTTTACATTAGTTACAGTAAAGAATGAATCGGGATGTTCGGGTGTAGTTTCAGGAGTTGCGGAAATAACCGTATCTCCGCCGGTACAAACTAGTAATATTATTCATAATTAATGAAAGTATAAAAGTTAAAAAAAGGTGCAATTAACAAAACGCACCTTTAATTGTTAATATATCTGGGAAATGGATAGAAGCAAATTTTTTTATAATAGTATCCAACTAATTTCCTGACGAATAAAAAATAATTAAAAAATGTTTGCAAAACAGGGTAACCTTTTTGCATTATTTGGAATTAACTAGTTAAGAAGTGCAGGAATATACTACGCTTGAAATATCTGTAGGGATAAAGGAAAGAGATTCTGTTGTTCTGGATTTTGTTTATGAAAAGTACTTTTATCAAATAAGTGCATTCATAAAAAAAAATAGCGGAAGTGACGAAGATGCTCAGGATGTATATCAGGATGCAATTTTGGTTATTTATCAAAAACTGGCAAAAGAAAATTTAATAATTGATAGTTCTTTTAATACTTATTTATACTCTGTGTGCCGTTTAATATGGTTAAAAAAGCTTGAAAAAAGGAAAAATGAAAAAACTTTTTTTGCTGATTCGGAAAATTTTATTAATATTGACGGCGAAATTGAAGACTGGTACGAACTAAATGAAAGATATCAACTGTATCAGGAGCATTTTAAAAAGCTCAGCTTTAATTGTCAGAAAATTTTGGAGTTGTTTCTTGCAAGAATACCCTTGAAAGAAATTGCCAGGATACTTGGCCTTAAAAGCGAAGTTTATGTAAAAAAAAGAAAGCATAATTGTAAAGAAAAATTGATTGAAAATATAAAGAAAGACCCAAAATTTAACAGTTTAAATATAATTGGGCATAAATTAGTAAATGAATCGTTTAAATCTTAAATAAGATGGATACATATAAATACATAGAAGATTACATTGATGATGATTTAAATAATGATAATTTAAAATCATTCCTTGATGAAGTTAAGGACAATAAAGCTATGGCTGAAGAACTTAATCTTCGGATGGAAATAAATAATGTAATTCACGACAAAGGCTTTAATGAACTTAAAGATATTCTTGAAAAACAAAAAATCACTAGTAAGCAAAGCTACTCATCTTATAGCATCAGAAGAGAAGTTATGAGAACCTGGCATATGGCTGCCGCTTCGTTTGCTTTGGTAATTGTTGCAGGAGGATTATGGTATATTCTATCCAACAAGCCTTACACAACTGAAAATCTTGTTGGTAAGTATTACAAACCGGCCAAATCTATTGGTCAGGTCAGGTCAGGTCAGGTTTCAGGAAATGAAACTTTGGCAAAGGCATTTAATTTCTACAAGCAAAATGACTATAACAATGCATTGAATTATTTTTCATCACTGGACAATCAGATTACCTCTAAATTCTATTCGGGAATTTGTTTTATAGAACTTAAAAAGTATGATGATGCAATTGAGTCTTTTGAAACAGTGGTTAATGACAATGACAACCTGTATGTAGAACAAGCTGACTGGTACCTTGGGTTAATTTATTTGATGAATAATCAAAAGGAAAACGCTATTGAGAAATTTAACAACATTGCAGTAAGTGACAGTTTTTATGCTGACCAGGCAAAGGAGATTGTTAAATATATAAGATAAGACACATTTTACATCTTTAATAGAAAAGCCTCCAAAACGGAGGCTTTTTTTATTTCCTGCTGTTGGCTCAGACGAGACCTTTGCTCGAAATAATAGTTAGTTTATTAATGGAACGGGCTGATATTATGAATTATAATTCTAGTTTTACCTTGCAAAGGTCTCGGAGTGTGTATTCTTAATAAACTCCAAAGCTGTTTCAATCACCATAGATCTCAGGCAATATAATTCTTCTTTCGCTTCTTTAATCTAATGGACAGGAAGATAACAAGCAGAAGCAGGGCTGTTCCACCTGCAATCCATCCATAATAATAATTCTCCTCAATAGGTGAATTATCTCCAATCTGGACATATGCAGCCCAAAAATATGGATGAGAATGCAGTTTATCAGCTGATTTCAAATAGGATAGTTTTGCTTCTCCTAAAGCTTCATCTTTTCTTAAACCAATTTTTAAATTCTTATAGAATAAGGTCATTATTTTTGAGGTGGAAATATCTTCAATTTCCCATAGCGTCATAACTATACCGGGAACACCAGCATAAATAAACCCACGTGCAAGACTCATAATCCCCTCTCCCTGGCTTAGCTTTCCAAAACCTGTTTTACAAGCACTCAGAACCACCATTTGAGCATTTAGCTTAAGGTTGTAAATTTCATAAGTGTTCAATAAACCGTCATCAACAGTATCGTGACCAAATGAAAAGACCAGTTTTGACTCCAACGGATGTTCATCATCAATGATGGTATGCATAGCTAAATGCAATATTCTATATTCAGGTGCGGCAATTTTAAAATTATACTCAGTAGCATTATTCCCTAACAATTTATCTCCTTCAAAGACTTGCGTTACTTCATTAACCTCATCACCCGTATATTCAAGTGATATCAGATTACGGGTTAGCACTTTAATATTATCAGACAAGTTTTTTGTTTTCTCATCAATACTATCATATACAGGAGCTATTGCCAAAATCTTATCATTTGATTGGCTCTCCCTTTTTTCCTGAAACAAAAGAGTGGCAGAGTAGCTATATGAAATCCAGTACTTGTTTAAAAGATACTTAAGCTTTCCATAATCACTTATCCCCTCTTTCGGTTTCTCACTCAACAGTATCTCAAATGGCATATATCCAAGGTAATCGTCAGGAACAATAATAAGACTGTTTATTTCATCTGGAATTTTTATTCCATTAAAAAGAACTTTAAACAGGTCATTTGACAAAACCCCAAATCTTGCCAGACGCTCTTTTAATCTATCAGACAGGGGAGCCTTGTCAATCATTTTTATTATCTCAGCTATACTATCAGCAAAACCGGTGGGGAGTTGTTCAATTGAATACTGGACAGTATTTTTTGAAACATAAAAGACCACTAATACTGAATCAGCAATTTCAAACTCTATCAAAGACTCATCTGAACGAAGTAAAGATTGGATTTTATCAATTGAGATTACTGAGTTGTTATACTTTAATAAATAATATTCCGGATAATTGTATTCAATATAAGATATTAGACTATCGTATTCCCGGCTTTTTTGAAAAAGCACCTTATTAAGAAAAGATAATTTATTTTCATCAGCAGACACCTTTTGACTTTCCTCATTGATCTTATCTTTATAACTTACCAGCTCATTCTTTAATACAAGCTCCTGATTTCTAATATCATCAGGAATATCACCAATATTAAGTGCCACATTTTCTTTCACAGATGATAATAACGTGGAGGCTTTCCCTTTTTCAGAAAACGTAAAAGCATCATTCAAATATTCTTTCTCTCCGGTAAGTTTATACATTTCCAAAGAAGCAATAACAGATACTGAATAAACCCTGACAACTCCTGCCATAACATTCAGTTTACTTTCTTCTCCTTTAAAGGATGCTCTCATTCTTTCGTTCAGGTTAACAGCAAGGCGGGCAGTATTCAATGAGGCTTCCAGGTCCTCCTTGTTGTGTGTCGCATCTTTATAATAAGCATAAAACAAATCTGATTTCTGTGCTAAAGCAGTTATAATATTTGCGTTCACATCAATCTCAACTATT
>JAUVIX010000044.1 GCA_030592565.1 Chlorobiota bacterium | reverse complement strand
ATTGAGCACCCTGATTCTATTGATTTTACAAGCCATTTGCATTATTATGATCACCGCAAATATGGCAAAGTGAATTTTACATTTTTTAAAATTCAATAGCATTTAAAAAAATAATCAATTCTGTTTTGCTATTTATCATTTTTTTTCTACTTTTGCCGTCCTTTTTGAAAAAGGATTTTAATAAATAAATTGAGTTAAATTAATTAAAAAAACTATTATGTTAAATCAGTATGAAACCGTTTTCATCTTAACTCCCGTTTTATCTGACGATCAGGTAAAGGAAGCGGTAAAAAAGTATCAGAAGTATCTGAAAGAAAAGGGCGCTGAAATTGTTCATGAGGACAATTGGGGAATGCGCAAACTGGCTTATCCAGTCCAGAAAAAATCAACAGGATTTTACTATTTGATTGAGTTCAAATCGGAGGGTGATATCATTCGCGACCTTGAGGTTTCTTACAAACGTGACGAAAGAATTCTTCGTTTCTTAACTGTAAAACTCGATAAACATGCAGTAGTGTATAACGAGAAGAAGCGGAGGAAAGCAAAAGAAGCACAAAAAGCTAAAGCTTAAATTATTATTAATCCTTAAATTAAAAATAAAATGGCACAATCAAATTCAGACATTAAATATTTGACACCGATAGCAGTAGATACTAAAAGGAAAAAATACTGCCGGTTTAAAAAGAATAAAATAAAATATATTGACTACAAAGATCCTGACTTCCTGATGAGATTTCTGAATGAGCAAGGTAAAATTTTACCTCGTAGAATTACAGGAACATCAACAAAATATCAAAAAAAAGTAGCCAAGGCTGTTAAAAGAGCAAGGCACATAGGATTATTACCTTATGTAGCAGATTTACTAAAATAGGGAGGGCGTTATGGAAATTATATTAAAACAAGACATAAAAAAATTGGGCTATACTAACGACATCGTTACCGTAAAAAACGGATATGCCCGTAATTATTTACTCCCACAGGGAATGGCAATTTCTGCCACACCAACCAATCGTAAGATTCTGGCTGAAAACCTGAAACAAAAATCCTTTAAAGAGGATAAGGTCAGAAAAGAAGCAGAAACTCTTGCTAAGGCACTGGATGGGATTACCGTAAAAATAGGTGCTAAAGCTGCCGATTCAGGTAAAATATTTGGTTCTGTTAATAACATACAGATTTCTGAAGCTTTGAAAAATCAATTTAGCTACGACATCGACAGAAAGAAAATTCTGGTTGATGGTGATAGCATTAAAGAAATTGGAACTTATACTGCTGAAATCATTCTGCATAAAGATATCAAATCAAACATCAACTTTGAAGTTTTTGCCGAATAGTTAAAAAAGATACTATTAATATTAAAAAAAACCGTCCAAAATGGGACGGTTTTTTTTTCAGGTGTGTGTAGAGAGATAGTTAGCAGAGATGATGGTTCATTTTAAGGGTCTTTTCTTATATAGTTACCATTAATTCTTAAATAATTCTGTTTTACTTTTAACTGCTTTATCACTATTTGTTGCATTCCCAACACCTGTCAGAAGCCTCACCAACAGAAAAAGTGTTAAAAGATATACTATCAGATAAGTCAATGAAATCCCAGATAGCTTAAATGTTGTTGATTGATTTTCCATTTTCCTATTTTTTAATTTTTTAAATATCATTTAGCTTTTATAATTTCCATAACATTTTAATATCCAGCAAATTTGCTTAAATTCATTTATTAAAATATCAGGCTTTAAAATTACTACATTGAAAAGCGAAAAACCCCCCTGAAAACCACCGTTTTTTTTTTCGGTGGTTTTCAGGGGGGGTAGTAATCACTAACAAGGGGTATTGTACTGGATTTTAATGAACTAACGATTTTCTCTAATCGACCAGCTCATTTACTATTGCCCATTTTACAAGTCCGACAATATTTTTTGCTCCCGATTTATTCAAAAGACTGGTGCGATGACCCTCGACAGTATAATGACTTAAGAATAGTGCATCGGCAATTTCCTGAGTGTTATATTCCTTGCAAATAAGTTTCAGAACCTGATGCTCACGCTTTGAAAGTTTGGGGAATAGTCTGTATTTGTTACTTTTATTATCTGCTCCGCCAGTTATTAAATTAAATGAAAGCTTTTCACTAAAATAGGTCTCTCCTGAATGAACCTTTTCAATTGCATCTGTTAGTTCTTCCCTGTCCGTATCTTTCAGCACATAGCCTGAAGCACCATTTTTCACCATACGTTTTACAAACCTCTTCTCATTATACTGCGATAGCGCAATAACCCTGGTTTCGGGATATTGTTTTCTGACCTGCTTACAACACTCAAGTCCATCCATTTCGGGCATATTGATATCCATCAAAACCACGTCAACATCAACCTCTTTTAACTTTTCAAGAACCTGTACTCCATTATTCGCTTCAGCTACTATCTGAATATCCTCAACATTTGCAAGAGTTACTTTAACCCCGTCAATAAGTATTTGATGATCATCAGCAATAAGAATTTTAATCATACCGATTAACCTAATTGAAATGTAGAATCAAAAAATTTATCACCCACAAAGGTAATAACTTTCTTAATGAAAAATTGATGGCAATAAATAAAATAGGTAGTTATCTATGACTCAATGCCTTTAACCGGAATATTTATAAAGTAAGATGTGCCGCGGCCACTCTTTGAATTAATATTTAGTTTCCCGCCCAAAAAGTCTATTCTCGACTGAATGCTAGTAAGACCAATCGATTTTAATTTCAGTTTTTCTTCAACATCAAACCCCTTTCCATTATCCGTATATTGTAAAGATAAACTCTCTTCATCATAATTTACCTCAAGTATTACTTTGCTTGCTTCTGCATATTTCAGAGTGTTGTTGACCATCTCCTGCATAACACGATAAATCATTATCTCGCTATTCTCAGGCAAACGTTTTTCTTCTTCATTCTCAATATTCAGAATAGCTTTGATATCCGGACTATCGTTGATATTTTCAAACAGGTCTTCAAGAGCCTCGTCAAGGCCAAGTTTTGTAAGAATGCCCGGCATCATATTGTGCGAGATTCGTCGCACATCACTTGAAGCCCTCTCTAAAAGTGCGGCAGCCTTATTTATCATCTCCTTGTTTTCGGGACTTTTGTCTTCAATGGTTTTAAACTGCATTTTTGCGGTTGACAGCAGAACTCCAAGACCGTCATGAAGTTCGCGGGCAATCCGCTTTCGTTCTTCCTCCTGACCCTCAACAATTGATTTTGCGGCAAGGAGTTTTTTCTCTCTTTCGAGCTTTTCTATTTTTTGTACTGCAATTATTTTATCCCTTTTTACACTTTGACGATAAAAAACAAAAAGCAAGACACTAATTACAAGCACGCCCGTACCGCCTGCCAAAAAGATATTACGTTGGTTTGTCCGCCTGTTCAACTCAAGGTTTTTTTGAAGGTTTTCGTTACGGAGTTCAAAAATATGTGCCTGGTCCTTTTCCTTTTCATACTTCATCTCAAGGTCTGATATCACCTTTGTTTTTTCAATATTAAAAATGGAGTCGGAGAGAGTTTCATATTTCTTAAGATATTTGAAAGCACTATCGTACTCCTCTTTATCTTCATATATTTTACACATATTTTTATATGTATTAAGCATATAATCCACATCTCCTCCTGAGGAATTATATATCTCTGATTTTCTAAGGTTTTTCAGGGCAACATCAAGTTCTCCTCTTCTTATATTAACAACCGCAAGATTATTATACGCAATTCCTAATTGATTAACTTGATTTAAATCCTTTCCTGTTTTTATTGCTAACTGATGATATATTGATGCGCTGTCATATAATTGCAATTCAACGTAAACAGCTCCAATATTTGAATATACATCAATTAGTTTATTTCTAAGATTAATATCTTTATAATTTTGCTCACATTTTTTAAACATGTATAATGCAGAATCATATTTTTGTTCAAAATAAAAAACCCCTCCTAATTTGTTACGAATTAAGGCTGCATTTAATTCTGCATAAGTAACATCCTCTCTTTTACTTAACAAATCAATACTTTCATGTAAGAAATGTTTTGCCTTTTCATATTCCTTTAGTTCCAGAAAAATATCAGCAAGATTTATCAGTTGAGGAACACCATCTTCTTCCCGATTTTTTAATTTTAAAATATTGTACCCTTTCAGATAATAATATGTTGCAGAATCATAAAGGCCTTGATTAGCATAAATTAGCCCAAGTGAATTAAATATCTTAGCTAATAATAGCGAATCCCTGTT
Organism: Chlorobiota bacterium; assembly: GCA_030592565.1. Classification (GTDB taxonomy): domain Bacteria; phylum Bacteroidota; class Bacteroidia; order Bacteroidales; family JAADJA01; genus JAADJA01. The sequence goes on along the minus strand of JAUVIX010000044.1, from coordinate 10,202 downwards.
TCCAAGCACCTGAATACTTTTCTGCAAATAGCTTAAAGCCTGATTTTTAAAGCCTGATTTTCGAAATATTATAGCTTTTATACGATATGCTTTTGCTAAAAGAAAACTTTGATTTAATGAATCTGCATAATGAATAGCAATATCACAGTAACATTGTGCAGAATCCCAATTATGGTGAACAGTATAAACAACACTGATTTGAATAAAGCTGTTAATAAATCTGCTGTCTAATTCATTTTGTTGCGACAAATTAACACATTTATTAAATATTTCAATGGCTCTTTCAGGAAATTTATTACGCATTCCCCTTCCAAGCTGTATTAAAGAGTCAACCTTAACAGAATCGGGTTGTATTCTATTTATGCTAATAAGCCTTTTGTCAACCTCTTGTTCATTCTGTGAAAAGGCAATGGTAATATCGAATATAATAAAAACAAAAAGCAGTAATAATTGAAAGAATCTGATGCTGCTTAAATTCATCATAAAAATAATATTACCTTTATTTATTATAGTTCGTCAGCTTCGTCAGAGTTCAACGTAGAATGTCCTTTAACATTACCCCCTGAAATAATTTCCACAACCACATCGTGTGGATTACCATCCCAGGCAAATTCGTGTTCGTGCTCTTCCTGCCGGTCTCTCAGCTGGCTGCTATCATTTGAGACATCATACCTGATATGTGTTTCATTTCCAGAAGTTGAGGGGTCACCCGAACGAAAAGTAATTTTTTTTCCTGCCGGAACCATTACAACAAAACATGATGTTAGCTTTGCCGGCTCAGAAGTCTTTTTGTAAAGATAAGAATAGGGTTTGTAATCGTTCATAACAATCAGTTTTAAAGATTAACAAAAGTAGTGCATTAAATTAGACGCCTAAAAGTACTCATTTTTTATTTAAAATATACACCCGATAAAAAAAAAGTTAATAATCAGGTTTTCTTTTCTTTTTTACATTAATATTTCAATATCCGAATTATCTTTGCGTCGTAAAAAAGGAGACTATATGCTTTCGAAAAACGCTGCAAAATACATCAACTCGCTTAAAACAAACAAGTTTAGAGACAGACATAATATGTTTATTGCTGAAGGCCCGAAAATTGTCGGGGAGCTTTTGAGAAGTCAATTCGATGTTGAGAGTGTTTATGCAGTTGGCCAATGGATGAAGAATAACAAAAGTATTACCGAAAAAACAGAAATAACGGAGATCAGTGAACAGGAGTTAAAAAGAATAAGTTCGCTAAAAACACCCAATCAGGTTCTTGCAGTTGTCAATATTCCGGGCACAAAAACGGATAACGATTCACTAAAAAACGAACTTGTACTTGTGCTTGATGACATTAATGATCCAGGAAATCTCGGCACGATAATCCGTTCTGCCGACTGGTTCGGAGTGCGGCATATTGTCTGCTCAAATAATCCGGTCGGTGTTTATACTCCGAAAGTGATTCAAGCAACGATGGGATCATTCATTCGTGTTAGAACAATCTACACCGATCTAACTGAATTCTTTACAAATTTATCATTCACTCCTTCTGTTTTTGGCGCACTTCTGACAGGAAAGAGCATATATAAGATGAAACTTCCTTCTGAGGGCTTTATCATAATAGGAAATGAATCGAAAGGTATTTCGGGTAGCCTAAAGCAGTTTATCACTCACCCTGTGATGATTCCGTCGTTTGCCCATATCAAATCGGCTGAGTCGTTAAATGCTTCGGTTGCCACTTCAATAATTCTTGCGGAATTCAGAAGACAACAATTTTGAACATATAATAAATAATCTTGTTAAACTAAAATCAACTACAATTATGCTGCAAATATTTCTCATAACGATTGCAATGGTAGGATTTGCTTTTGCAATTATTGGTATTAAAATGTTTATCCAAAAAGGTGGTATGTTTACCAAGTCGTGTAGCACAGTTGACACTTCAACGGGTGAAAAGATTGGTTGCTCATGTGGAGATGGAGAGGAATCAACCTGCGTGAATTACGAGCAGCATCACGGGGCTTTGAAAGGCAGGAAATAGTACTTCCTGTGAGCAAATGTCCAAGGCAAGCGTGGACGCTTGCTTATTGTTAACTTGGTAAAACCTTTCGGGTGAAGGTGGATCTTATGCGGTGAAACTAACGAAAGGTTGTAAAACTAACGAAAGTGAGCTATTCCGAATTATCCAGGATTAATATTCAACCCACTGGGATTCTACGGCATCATCCAACACTGACCCTACGGGTTTTTTCCGGCAACTACCTATTGGATAGATTAATGTCACTGTGCAAGCGTCCACGCTTGCACATAATAATAAACCATACATGTCTCCCAATTTTTGATCAATACTCTTCATCCAGAATATCCGAAAATCCTTTAGTATGCCAGGTTTTCATATTTCCATCTTTATCTGAATAGATTAGATAGGCTTCGAGAAACCGGTTTTTTTTCAATAAATCTTTAGCACGATCAACACCTACAACCATAAAGGCTGTTGCCCAGGCATCGGCAACTCCACAATCATCTGCAAGCACGGAAACACTCAGAAGGGAATGCTGAACAGGAAAGCCTGATTTGGGGTCTATAGTATGGGAGTATCTGACTCCGTTTTCTTCATAAAATTTACGATAACTGCCTGAAGTGGTCAGAGCTCTGTTTTTCAGCTTCACAATAGCCTTCAATCCTTCACCATAGGATGCATTATCTTTTGGTTTCTCAATTCCCACCTTCCATAACGAACCGTCGGATTTAACTCCATGCCCAAGCACCTCTCCCCCGATATCAATCAGATAATTATCAATTCCATACGACTCCAGCAATTCACCGACAAGGTCAACAGAATATCCCTGGGCAACAGCATTAAAATCAAACTGAATCCTTTTATCATCTTTCACGATCATATTTCCAGTAATCCTCACTCTATCAAACCCGACCAACTGTAACAGACTGTCAACAACTGCGCTATCAACTTTCATTCTATCAGTAAAACCAAATCCCCAGGCATTCACCAAAGGGCCAACGGTAGGGTCAAATGCTCCGTTGGTTTTTATAAAAACCTCTTTTGATAAGTCAAAATTGGCTTTAAACCAGGGGTCAACTTCAGCTGTAGATTCATTATTATTTATACGAGAAATTATTGAATTTGGAACCCAGGTTGAAACCGATTGGTCAAAAGCATTTAACAGAGAATCAACTTGTAGTTGCAGATTTCTGTTTTGAGCATCAAAATATGTAATAGCATAATATGTTCCCTGTGCTTCACCGGCAAATTTAATCTTTTGCGTTTTCCTTAATGAGTTATCACAGGAAAGAAATAATAATGAGAAAATGCCGAAAACAACAATAAAGTGTTTCATCCGTTTCAAATTCTGCAATTATGGGTACTTGATTTTTTGTTTATAGCAGGAATATTCCAAACTTAGTCACATCTTTAGAATGCATATCCCATACTAATTGTAAAATAGGCTGTGGAATTCACCCCGGTATCATAAGAATTGGGAAGATCATAATACCTGATGCCAAGACCGAAAGTGGCGCTAAGTCTAAGACCAGGAACAGGGGAATAAGCAATTCCGTTATTGATCATTAACCTTCCATAAACAAATTGCGACAATGTACTCTCCCGATAATATCCATAATACGGGTCATAGTCAGATTGCGTATAGTCCTCGCCTATTCCAACATGTAACTCAGGACCCAGATAATAGGTAACCCTGTGTTGTCCGGTGGGAAACAGATTAATACCAAAACCGGTAAAGCCTTTATCATAAAATGCTTTTGGCCCCTCTCCATCGCCATATCCAATTGATACAGGAATAAAGAAACTCATTTTACCATTTTTTGAAATATGCTCATACGAAAAGGCAAACTGACTATAAACAACATCAAATATATTGTATGCAAATATATTTTGATTGAACCCTAATATCGGAGTATCACTGGAAACTAATTCTTCCTCACCGTTTTTGTAAATAATCTTTTTTACATTCTTTTTATTCACAATAACAACAGGGCCTTCAAGATTTGAAAACTTTTTATACTTAATCTGCTTTTTGCTAATTTCGATAATATCCGCTTTAACCCTGTCACCTGAATTAAAGAAAATTTCATCCTGCGAAAATGCAAATGAAGAAGAAAAAAGTACGATTGCTAAAATTGAAATAAGTTTTTTCATAGAATTTGATTTGTTTAAAAATAATAGCGTTAAAAACAATTCTTTATTGTATTGAATTTATAAATATTTAAAATCTCACTCCCATATTAATCATTAAATTAACAGAAGGTTTTAAACCGTCAATTAAGTAATGGTAATAGTACTTTGCACCTAATCCGATAACAAAAGAAAAATAGAAACTATCAGGTAGGCTCAACTGGATACCATTAAACAAAAAATCCCACAGAACAAACTATGGGATTCCAGGTAATATTTCTAACCACCGAAATCATCAAAGGCAATCATTTCCTCCGGGACACCGAGATCATCAAGCATTTTATTCACCGCATCATTCATCATTGGCGGACCGCAAAGGTAATATTCAATTTCTTCCGGATCTTCAATATTCTTCAGATAATTGTCATAAATCACCTGGTGGATAAATCCGACATATCCTTTCCAGTTATCTTCGGGCAGTGGCTCTGACAATCCAATATTAAATTTAAAATTTGGATTTTCCTTGTCTATTTCTTCAAATTGGTCAACATAAAAAAGTTCTCTTAGTGATCTTCCTCCGTACCAGAAAGTAGCCTTACGCTTTGTGTGTTCTGTTTTAAACAGATCAAAAATATGTGAGCGCATTGGGGCCATTCCGGCTCCACCGCCAATAAACATCATTTCGCGGTCAGTATTTTTGATAAAAAACTCACCATAAGGACCTGAAATAGTTATCTTATCACCAGGTTTGCGTGAGAAAATATATGAGGAGCAGATACCGGGGTTAACATTCATAAAACCACCCTTAGCTCTGTCGAATGGGGGTGTTGCAATACGAATATTTAGCATCACAATTTTATTTTCAGCAGGATAATTAGCCATTGAATATGCGCGGTAGATAGGCTCAGGATTTTTCATTTTCAAATCCCACATTTTAAATTTATCCCAATCACCTTTATATTCGTCATCAACTTCAATATCCTTTTTAAAATCAACTTCAATCTGAGGAACATCAATCTGGACATATCCACCTGATCTGAAGTCAAGGGTTTCGCCTTCGGGAAGTTTAACAACAAACTCTTTAATAAATGTGGCCACACTTCTGTTTGAAACAACCTCACACTCCCATTTCTTAATACCGAATATCTCTTTAGGGATCCCTATTTTCATATTTTCCCTTACTTTCACCTGACAGCCAAGGCGCCAGTTATTCAATTGTTCTTTTCGCGTAAAGAAACCAGTTTCAGTGGGAAGTATAGAACCAGCACCTTCAAAAACCTGAACTTTACACATACCGCAAGTTCCTCCACCTCCACAGGCAGAAGGAATAAATATTTTTTCGGCAGACAAAGTGGATAACAACGTCGATCCCGGGATTGTTACAAGTTCTTTTTCATCATTAATAGTTATGGTTACATCACCTTGGGGTGTTAACTTTTTTCGGGCATAAAGCAACACAATAACCAGTAAAAGTATAACAGACAAGAAAACGACTACACTCGTTAAAACTATTGTTCCCATTCCAACATTAAGTATTATCATTCTTTTTTTATTTATTATCCGTCAAATTACGGACAAGATTTACATAACTATTTAATAAACTAATTGACTTTCAAATCTCATATTACAATTTTATTCCCATAAAGCTCATAAAAGCTATTCCCATCAACCCGGTAATAATAAATGTAATTCCCAATCCTCTTAGAGGTGCCGGCACATTAGAATACTTAATTTTTTCACGAATAGCAGCAATTCCAATTATCGCAAGGAAAAAACCAACTCCTGAGCCAAGTCCAAATGAGGTAGCTTCTGCTATTGTTTCATACTCTCTTTCCTGCATAAACAATGACCCACCAAGAATAGCACAATTCACAGCTATTAAAGGCAGAAAGATCCCTAATGAATTATACAATGTAGGGGCAAACTTCTCAACTATCATTTCAACCAATTGAACCATAGATGCAATTATGGCAATAAACATTATAAAACTAAGAAAGCTTAAATCAACCTCAGCAAAACTTTCACCAAGCCAGGATAAAGCCCCCGCTTCTAAGACATATTTATTAAGTAAATAATCAACCGGTACTGTTATACCCAAAACGAAAATTACTGCAAGTCCTAAACCGAAAGATGTATTTACCGTTTTTGATACGGCAAGATATGAGCACATTCCAAGGAAATAGGCAAATACCATGTTATCAATAAAGATAGACTTTACAAATATGTTAAATAGTTCTTGCATGATTATTATATTTTATTAGATATTGTAATTTATTGTAATTCTATTTTTCTTCAACCAATTCTTTATCCCTTGATCTTTGTATCCAAATAATAATTCCGACAACAATAAGAGCCATCGGCGGTAATATCATAAATCCATTGTTTTTATAACCGAAATCATATAATCCAAGATTTTCCATTACAGGATAGTTCCATATTGTTCCTGAACCGAGAAGTTCTCTGAAAAATGCAACTACAAGTAGTATCCACCCATAGCCAAGAGCATTTCCGATTCCATCTAAAAATGCCGGCCAGGGTTTATTTCCCATAGCAAAGGCCTCAAGGCGTCCCATAATAATACAGTTAGTAATAATCAAGCCAACAAATACTGACAATTGCTTGCTGACGTCATATGCAAATGCCTTTAGCACCTGGTCAACCAAAATTACCAAAGAGGCAATTATTACTAACTGAACGATAATCCGAATCCGCGTAGGAATTGTATTTCTTAGCAAAGAAATTATCACGTTTGCTGCTGCTAATACAACCAAAACAGAAAGTGACATTACAAAAGCCGGTTCCAGTTTAGCTGTTACAGCAAGAGCTGAACAAATACCCAATACCTGTACAGTAATCGGATTTTCTCTGCTTAACGGATTAAATATAAGTTTCTTATTTTTCGGTGAGAACAATGGTTCTCTTTGTTTTACTTCTTCACTCATTGTGTATATTTTAAAAGTCGACAGACAATTGAATACCTATTTTAACTGTTTTTTAATGTACTCTTCATAATTTATTAAACAATCTGCTATCATATCCGAAACTGCATCACTGGTAATAGTTCCTCCTGACACAGCATCTACGCCATGAATTTGTTGATCGGCAGGCATTGTTCCAATACCACCTTTTACAACTTTCACTGATGTAAATTTATAGTTATCATCAAATATGGTTTTATCGACAAATTGTTTCTGGAATTCTGTTGTTGATATTTCAGCACCAAGCCCTGGAGTTTCACCTTTATGTCCGAAAGTAACACCATACACTGTTTTCATATCCTTTTTCAGAGCGATATTTCCCCATATAGGCCCCCACAATCCTTTGCCTCTCAATGGAATAATGTAATATGTTTCACCATCTTTATTACAAATATAAAGTGGAAAATTTGGTTCTTCTGCCTCTTTACCGGCATCCAAAGATTCTTTCTTCTTAATCTCTGACTTTAATTTAATTTCGAAAGGTCTTATATCCCCTTTTTCAAAATTTTGATCTTTATAAATACTTGTTGCTTCGCCAGCCATATTAAGTGCAAGTTCCTCAACAATATATTTATTGTAGATACTATCGGCTTGCGCTTTTTCAGCTTCAATACTCACCGATTTCAAAATATCCATAATTTTTTCGGTACGGATATTCTTTTCCTGAAATGGTTTTAAGTAAGTGGCAGCCGAAGAAAGTATAGCAGCTACAACAATAACCATCACCGATGCATAAATAAAAATATATCTGTTACTAAACATCCTATTTGTTTTTTATATTCTTTAAGCTTTAACTTTTATTCTTTTAAGCCTCCTTTTAATGTTGGCTTCAATAACATAATGATCGATAAGCGGAGCAAATACATTCATCAGCAATATTGCCAGCATCATTCCTTCGGGGTAGGCCGGGTTTACCACTCTTATAAGAACAGCAATCATCCCGATAAGGATACCATAGATATACATACCTTTCTTCGTCTGAGCTGCAGTTACAGGATCAGTTGCCATAAATACAGCACCGAAAGCAAAACCACCCATAATCAAATGATAATAAGGAGGAATGTTCATATATTCATTAGCACCTGCCCAATTAAAAATCAATCCCATTAGATAGCCACCAACAAAAACTGAAAGCATTACGCGCCAGCTTGCTATTCCTGTAAAAAGCAGGATAACAGCACCTATCAAAATTGCAATAGTAGATGTTTCACCAACTGAGCCGGGGATAAACCCGAAAAACATATCAGAAGCTGATTGAAAATTTTCAAAATTACCTACAAGTGCATCTCCCAGCGGTGTAGCTCCTGAGAATGCATCTGCTTTATCAGCAATCCAAACCTTGTCGCCAGACATATCCTGGGGATAAGCAAAAAACAGAAAAGCTCTTGCTGTCAAAGCCGGGTTAAGGATATTCATACCTGTGCCCCCGAATACTTCCTTTCCTATTACTACTGCAAAAACAATGGCAATTGTCAGCATCCATAACGGAATATCTGGTGGAACAATCAACGGAATCAGCATTCCGGTTACAAGATAGCCTTCATTTACCTCATGTCCCCTGGCTTGTGCAAATGCGAACTCAATCCCAAGGCCTACTACATATGAGACAATGATAATTGGTAAAACCTTCAAGAATCCATAAAGAAACTGGTCCCAAAACCCAACTGTTTCACCAAGGGATTTAAAATGTTGAAAACCGGTATTCCACATACCAAAAAGCAGGGCTGGTAATACTGCTACAACTACAACGATCATGGCACGCTTCATATCAAACGAATCCCTGATATGACTTCCTTTGAATGTTACCTTATCAGGAACAAACAAAAATGATTCAAAGGCTTCAAAAGTAGATTCTAACTTTTCAAACTTCCCACCCTTTTGAAACTGCGGTTTGATCTTATCTATATAATTTCTTAATGCCTTCATTTATATTGTGCGATTATTAATATTCAAAGTTTTATCAAATTCTACTCCATCTCTTTTCTGATGAAATCCAATCCTTCCCTCACAATTGACTGCATCTCGGTTTTTGATGGATCAACAAATTCGCACAAAGCGAAATCTTCTTCATCCACCTCATAAATACCCAGATTTTCCATCAGGTCAATATCTTTAACTATTATTGCTTTCAGCAATTGCATCGGATAAATATCCAATGGGAAAACTTTTTCATACAGGCCGGTTAGAACAAACGCTCTATGACCTCCGTTAAGATTCGTATCCAACCTGTATTTTTTATTAGGGGTTAGCCATGAAAAATAAGTTTTAGAAAAACTGTATTTCTTTAACCCGAGAAGAACCCAGCCAAAAAAATCAAAATAATTACCTTCGGGAATAACCGTAATCTGATTATCATAATAACTAATGTAACCATCTCTATCAATCTTAGACCCGGTAAAAACATTACCACTGATATATCTGACATTCGCACCCTTCTCAACCTGGTCCTTAACAATATCAGAAATGGAAGTTCCTGTCACAACTTTATAATATTTTGGATCCTTTACTTCCGAACCTGTCAGTGCTACAACTCTAGTGGGATCGTATTTCCCCTCAAGGAAAAGTTTGCCAATTGTGACTACAGCCTGAGGATTAACATACCATAGAATTTCGCCCTTATTTATCGGGTCAATATTATGAGCCTGAATTCCAATATTTCCTGATGGATGCGGGCCTGAAAACATATTTATATCAACACCTTTCGCATTCAGGAAAGTAGCTGAATTTGATTTTTTCGAATGAGTATTTAAATGTACTTTCCCGGAAGTCAGCTTTTTTAATACATCGAGTCCTGCCTGAAAAGCTTTGTCCTCCTTTTCAAGAATAAAATCATAATCAGGAGCCAATGGTGCTGAATCAAAAGCTGAAACAATTATTGCTTTTGGGGTTTGTTCAGGGTTAGCAATAGTAGAATATGGCCTCTGCCTGATATTAGTCCAAATACCACTTTTTAATAATTTATCAATAACATCTTCCTTTGAGACAGAAGAGGTGTCAGCCTTACCAAAATCCACTGAATCCTGTTTTCCATCAGCTACGATCCTAACTTCAAGCATCTTCCTTTTGGCTCCACGATAAACTTCTTCGACCGT
>JAUVIX010000155.1 GCA_030592565.1 Chlorobiota bacterium | reverse complement strand
CCGGAATGACAGGCCTTTTGGATGTCGTTAATGACGGCTCTGACGTAACGGTTTTTATCCTTGACAATGGTACTATTGCTATGACCGGTGGGCAAAAATCTCAGGCAACAGGTAAGCTGGAAAATATATGCGAAGCACTTGGTGTTGAAAAGGAACATATTAGGATTGTCAATCCAATACCTAAAAACCATGAGGAAAATATGAAAATTTTTAAAGAAGAAATAGAATATCAGGGTGTTTCAGTTATAATTCCAAGACGTGAATGTATAGTGACAGCAGCGAAAAGATTACGTGAGATAAAAAAGATTAAGGAAAAAGAGGCAGTTGGAGTTTAGGTTTGATTTCTCCACCCCCTTTGATCCCCCGCCAGCGGGGGATATTGGCAACTCATTTCCCCCGCTGGCGGGGGAGTGCATAAGCCTGAGCGAAGGCAAGGGGGTGGATATATAAAATTATTATTAGTAAATAGCATAATTTAAAAAAATGAAAAGAGATATAATTCTTGCAGGAGTGGGAGGTCAGGGAATTCTGACAATAGCAAATGTTATTGGTCTTGCATCAATTGATGCCGGATTATTTATAAAACAAGCCGAGGTTCATGGAATGAGCCAGCGCGGTGGTGATGTCCATTCCGATCTGAGAATTTCAGATAAGGAGATCGCTTCTGACCTTATCCCGGAAGGGAAATGTGATTTGATAATCGCTGTAGAACCAATGGAATCATTGCGATATGTTCCAATGCTAGATACTGAGGGATGGCTGATAACAAACACTACTCCTTTTGTAAATATCACTGATTATCCTGATATAGCTGATGTTTTGAAAGAGATAGAGTCTCATAAAAACCATGTTGCAATTGATGCAGAGAAGATTGCAAAGGTTCTTGGGGCGAAAAAATCAGCCAATATGGTTATTCTTGGTGCTGCATCTCCTTTTATTGGCATTTCAGAGGGGAAATTGAAAAATGCCATTAAAAAGCTATTTGGTTCAAAGGGTGAAAAAATTATTGAGCTAAATCTTAATGCATTTGATGAAGGACGTAAGATTGCTGATGCCCGAAAGTAAAACATAACGGGTTTTATAAAAACATGTCATGTTTAAAAACTTACCGGTAACTTTTTTTTTTGACCTTTAACTTTATTATTCTTGATTTTTGAAAAAAATATATTTACTTTTGCAAGCTGTTTAAAAAGTATAAAAATTTTTAAAAGAACTTATTAATTAATTTTATGTCTAACAAAAAAAAATGATCATGAAGAAGATTTTACTATCAGCACTAATCCTGAGCTTTGTAACGCTCGGATTTTCGCAAAAAAATGAAAGCTTTCCAAAAGAGAAAGTAAATGTAGCTGTTGAAGCTCCTATGCAGGCTCCTTTAACAGGTGCAGAAATTATCCAAATGCCAGTAAATCCTAATGTAGCAACTCCGCTTGCCTCTAAGGATGAGTTAATTGCCGGTTCAACAAAGTATGACTTACAGTCAAACTCTTTGCTTGGTAACAGGGTATGGCTCTATGACGATGGTACTGTCGGAGCGAATTGGACAATGGGACTTGGCGACGACACAGGCTTTCCAGGTAGAGGTACAGGGTACAACTATTTTGATGGTGCTTCCTGGGGACCTGAACCAACAGAACGTCTCGAAAACGACAGATGTGGTTGGCCAAGTTATGCTGCCTGGGGTGAAAATGGCGAAATATCCATATCTCACCTTGCCGGACAAAGTGCTGCTTTTGCTGAAGGTGGTTTGTTAATTCAAACGAGAGTTGAAAAAGGCGTTGGTGACTGGACACAGACTTGGCTTATGGGTCCTGCCGATATGGGAGGAACTGATGTAACATGGCCACGTGTTATGACATCGGGTGTTAATCACAACCATATTCACATTATTCTCGCTGCTGCTGCTGCTTATGCTGATCAGGATCAGCCTTTACTCTATATAAGGTCAAGCGATGGTGGTGCAACATGGACTGACTGGGAAATCCTTGAAGAGATCAACTCAGATTATTATTTGGGTTTTTCTGCTGATGATTATACATTTGCTGAGTCAAGAGGTGATGTTATTGCATTTAATATTTCAAGCGGATGGCATGACTGGATTGTAATGAAATCAATGGATAATGGCGAAAACTGGGAGAAAATTATTATTTGGGAACATCCTTATCCAATGTATGATGGTACAAATCCGGAAGTAACCGATACTGTCTGGGCACCAGACGGATCTTCTGATATTGCTATTGATGAAAATGGTAATATACACGCTGTTTGTGGACTGACCAGGGTTATTCATTCAGATAATTACTATTATTACCCATGGACTGACGGTATAGCTTACTGGAACGAAACAATGCCCCCATTTACTGCTCCGGACCAGTGGGATGCTTTAAATGCATGGTCGAACCTTATTGAAGACGAAAATTTGATTGGTTGGGTTGTTGAAGGAGACCTTATGGAAGAGCTACATTCTTACCGCGAACAAGGAATGAGTAATATGCCAAATGTTTCTACCGACAACGGTCAGGTTGTTGTTACATGGTCAGCAGTAACACCTGGGTTTGATAACGGAACGTTAAACTTCAGACATATCTGGACACGCCGCTCATATGATAACGGTAATCCTAATACCTGGGGTGATTTTATGGATATGGATGCCGACATTGCTCACTGGCTTCACGAATGTATCTATCCTGTAATGGCAGGTAGTTTTGATGATCTTGATCGGGCAATATTTATCTATAATGCTGATGATACTCCGGGAACTGCATTAGATGGTGATCATGATTATCAGGATAATACAGAGTTTGCTGTGAGTTATATTCCTGTTGGGATTGAAAATAATAAAACTCTAACGGATGCCCATGTTTCACAAAATTATCCTAACCCGTTCAATGGTACTTCAGTAGTTAATGTTACTTTACAAGAGCGTTCAATTCTGAGCCTTGAGGTTTCAAACCTTATCGGACAGGTTGTTTACACTGCTGACAAAGGTGTGGTTAATTCAGGAATGCATAGCTTTACAATTGATGCTTCTAACCTCGGATCAGGTGTTTATTTTTACACTGTAAAAGCCGGCGAAAGCTCAGTAACAAAGAAAATGATTGTTGAATAAACAAGTAAGCAAAGGAGCATGCTCCTTTTGCTGTATTTAATTAAAAGCAGAGGAGCATGCTCCTCTGCTTTTTTGTTTTTATACATTTCAGGTATGATAGAAAAAAGTCCTGAAAGGACGCTATGTACTAACACAGGACGAAGCTTGCGTAGTCCCGTGAAAGAAAACAAGCTGAAAATAAGGGCTGAAAGCCCGACAGGTAATAACAATTTCTTTACGTTAACGGCTATGCCCCCAAACTCCAGCCCTTCGCTTTGGCAGGCAACGCATAGCTTTATTAACTTTTAATCCATAACATATAACTTTTTCCATTAATCTTCATACTTTTATCCTTTATCTTTGCACTTTTATCATTAAACTTTGATACCGAAGGACACCATACAGACAATAATTGAGACTGCCCGTGTTGAGGAGGTGGTTGGCGAATTTGTTCATCTCCGAAAAAGAGGTGTTAACTATATTGGTTTGTGCCCTTTTCACAATGAAAAAACTCCCTCATTTACTGTCTCTCCTGCCAAAGGGATATATAAATGTTTTGGATGTGGAAAGGCCGGAAATTCTGTGAATTTTGTAATGGAACATGAGCATTATTCATACCCGGAGGCTTTAAAATTCCTTGCAAAAAAATATAATATTGAGATAGAAGAGGAGGAACAGACCCCGGAGCAGATACAACAACTCAATGAAAGGGAGAGTCTTTTTGCTGTTAATGAGTTTGCACGTAAATTCTTTACTGAACGGCTTATAAATACTGAAGAGGGTAAGTCAGTAGGCCTTACATATTATAAGGAAAGAGATTTTACTGAAAAGACCATTGAGGAGTTTCAGCTTGGTTACAGTCCTGACAGGTGGGATGCATTTACAAAAGAAGCCAAGGAGAACGGTTACCAGGCAGAGTTTCTAATTAAGACCGGGCTAACAATCAATAAGGAGGGTAAGCATTATGACAGGTTCAGGGCGAGGATTATTTTTCCCATTCATAACCTTTCGGGAAGGGTAATCGGATTTGGCGGCCGGATACTTAAAAAGGATGATAAAAAACCCAAATATGTAAATTCGCCTGAATCTGATATTTATAATAAGAGTAAGGCTTTATATGGTATTTATTTTGCCAAAAGTGAAATTATTAAAAAGGATAATTGCTTTTTGGTTGAGGGATATACCGATGTTATTTCACTTTATCAGACAGGAATAAAAAATGTTGTTGCTTCATCCGGAACATCCCTGACAACTGATCAGATAAGGCTCATAAAAAGATATACTCCCAACATTACAATTTTGTATGACGGGGATGCAGCAGGGCTAAAGGCCTCTTTCCGGGGAATTGATATGATTCTGGAGCAGGGAATGAATGTAAAGGTCGTGTTGTTTCCTGAAGGTGAAGACCCCGATTCATATGCCAGGTCTCATCGTACAGCAGAGGTTGAAGATTATGTTGTTTCCCAGGCAAAGGACTTTATCCGGTTTAAAACAAGTGTTCTTCTTGAAGAGACTCAAAATGATCCTGTAAAAAAGGCAGGACTCATAAAAGAGATAGTCCAGACAATCTCCCTGATACCGGATGGCATAACCCGTTCGTTGTACGTGAAAGAGTGTTCCTCACTTCTTGATATGGCCGAACAAACTCTTATGAATGAGCTTAATAAGAGGTTGCGGGAAAAGTTTAAAAGGAAAAATCAGTTCTCTCCTCAGGAAATGGTTCAGGAGGACACCAGGGAGTTTCAGGCAGAGAAACAGATTGAAATTGATATTAATGATACAGAATACCAGGAGAGGGACATTGTCAGAATATTACTTAACTACGGACAGCAGGAAATAGTTTTTGAGGATCAGGATGAAAGCGGACATCCAATCGAAGTGGCAATTAATGTTGCAAAATTTATTATAAATGATATAAGAAGAGATTCCCTCAATTTTAAAAACCAGAGTTTTCGAAAAATATTTGATGAGTACGTTGAATATATTGACAGAGATGAGATTCCTGATGAGAACCATTTTAAGAACCATGAGGATGCCGAAATATCAACTTTGTCAGTAAATATGCTCTTATCACCTTATGAACTTAGTGAAAACTGGCAGAAAATAGTGAAAATAGAGGTTGTAACCGAGGTTCAACAATTGAAAAAGGCCGTAATTAATTCCGTATTATCATTTAAAGCCAAGATGATTGAGGAATTGATCTTTGAGAATCAGCAAAAGCTAAAAAAAATTGAAAGCGAAGAGGATGTAATGCTTTTACTTAAAGAGCAGCAGGATTTGAAACAAATAGGCCGGATAATAAATAAAGAGCTTGGTCGGGTTGTTACAAAGTAGATAGCCTTAGCATTCCAACACTTCAATCCAACCTATGATGGATTTGATATGAGTAAGAGAGAGACAAGCGCGGACGCTTGTCTCCTAATTATTTATATCAAACTTGTATGTGACAAGCGTCCACGCTTGTCAGGGCTATTTTACCAATCTGCCCTTTTATAAATAATAGCAACAACGGTAACATCATCACCACCCATATTAATTGTCATTCCGTAGGGACGCTCTTTTGAAATTTCTATCTGGGCATCACCTGCAATACCTGTAAGTTGTTCCCAGATAGTAACAGCCTGATGAACACCTGTACCTCCTGTGGGGTGTCCCCAACCTATTAAGCCACCTGTTGTATTCATAGGAATTTTTCCATCACGGGCTGTGTTTCCATCAGCTACAAATTGCGCTCCTTTACCTGGCTCTGCAAACCCCAACGCCTCAGTTGTCAGCACTCCGGCAATAGAAAAACAGTCATGCACTTCTGCAGTAGCAAGATCGTTAATTGAAATACCAGCATTTTCTATAGCCTGCTTTGCTGCTTTTTTTATGGCTGTAAGTTCTGTTTTATCAGGCGGGTCATTAGTAATATTCCTTTCAACCTGCGCAATACTGATAATTTCTACAGCCTGGTCTTTTGGAATACCACATCTTTCAAGGCCTTCTTCCGATGTAATTACAATTCCTGAAGCCGCATCCGAAACCTTTGAGCAGTCAAGGACATTAAGGCTGTCAACAAATGCTTTGCCATTTGGTCTCATTTTATCGTACAAAGTACCAAGGTCTTCAACCTTGTTATCATATTCCTGAGCAGTAGGACAGAGGCGGGCGTTTTCAATTGCATTTACAAACCATTGTTTCATTCCTCTACGGGCATAATCCATACCGTATTTTTCGTAGTATGCTTTAGCTCTATCACTGAATTGTCCGGGGAAGAAAAAGGCATGGCCATTTTTACGGTTTTTGAACCAGCCTGCACCGGCAAGCACATCAGCACCATAGATGGCCTTCATTGTATTCTGAACCTCCACGCCAACAGCAAGAACCACATCAGCCGTTTCGGCAAGTATTGATTTTATTCCGGTGGTGAGAGCAAGAGCTCCGGAAGCACAGGCTCCTTCAACTCTTGCAGAAGGTTTATATTGCAGTCCTTCGTCTATCATGGGGATGAATCCTGCAAGATGGCCCTGCTTGTTGAAACGGGCGGCCATAAAATTTCCGATAACTCCCTCGTCCACATTTTTGGCTCCGCCGATTTGTTTTAATGTTCCCTGTCCGGCTTCTTTAATATAATGTTCGATGTCAGGGCGGGGCTTTTTAGGATTAAACTCCTTGCGGCCCGTACCAAGTGAAATAGTGTTATACCCGGCTGCCATATATACTTTACGTCTTAGATTTTTCATTTTATTCTGTTTTATTTATTCTTTAAATTGCTTTTATCTCTGATATCACAATGTTATTTAAGATAATCATTTATTGGCCCGTAAGCATGATAAAATCCTGTTAGCATAACAGTGTTCACATCATCGTTACTGTTAGCCACTCTGCTTGTTACCAGTAGATTGCCGATTTCAATTGATCGGGAATTGTATTCTTTTGCCAGTTCTGCACCAAGAGTATCCATTTCAGCCAGTTCATTGAAATAGGCCTCAAGCATAGCATCCTTTTTCCCTCTGCTAAAGTTAACTACTTTCCAGGGTTTCCACGATTGGGGTAAAGCTCCGAGCTTCTCATCACATTTTGCCTGAAATCCGGAGATGTCAATATATTCTTTTGTATCAGGATTGAAAATTGCTACAGGTTTGCCTCTTTCATATTTCAGGAATCCGTCTTTTTGTGAACCATTTGAATTCTGGCCACCTTTAACACCCATTTCTATCATATTATCCAACAGGTCGTTATGAAGATTTTCGTCGGGCAGATGAGGATTCATAACTCCCATAATAAATGTAACAACATCAATTCCTACGTAGTCTGTCAGCTGGAAAATTCCCATTGGTCGCACAAGATAATCCTGCGAGACTTTGTTAATCATATACAAAGCTTCAACAAAAGGCATATCCTTCGACAGGCTTTCCACCTCCTTTATTCCATGGAGTGCGTCACGCATAAAGTGCCCGTTACCGATAAAGCCTGCCTTATCGTTGGATGGAACGATTATTTTTTTGAGATTTTTTGCATAAGCATTTGCAAACTCAATCATTTCAGTACTGGTATTGCTGGTCGTTATTAGTTCGACCAGACGCTGTATGGCCGGAGGATTGTAAAAATGGAATCCCAGAACACGTCCGTTAAGATTAGCACCTTCATCAAGCAGGTGAATTGGGACAGAAGATGTGTTGGTAAAAAACCAGGGTTTGTTCGGATTATTATCGTCAATCTGTTTAAAAAGCTTGATTTTTAAATCTTTGTTTTCAATGATTGCCTCAAAAATAATATTTGAATCATAGGCAGCCTCGACCCTTGTGGTTGGGCTCACAATGTTCATCACATCAAAGACATATTCGTTGATGATATCTTCATTCTCAATCAGGTCTTTCCTTTCCTTATAAAATTCTCTTAGTAAAACTGTTTTTTTCTCGGCAATTTTAAGTCCCTGGGCTTTCAGGTATTTCATAAGGCCTGAAAGGGCTGCTGAAGAAACATCAATTGCATTCAGGCTGTAAGTTTTGCCTTTGTTTTCCGGTTTCAGGCTCAGGTCAGCCATTTCAACAGCAGTGAGAAGCAAAATCCCACTACCCATTTTGCCGGCAGCT
>JAUVIX010000200.1 GCA_030592565.1 Chlorobiota bacterium | reverse complement strand
TTTTCCTGCAAAGGAAAATATGATGTATATGAGTGGAAGAGCTCTCCACCCCATCTCTATAAATCTTGCTAAAAAACTTCAAACCGATTTTAGCGGCACTCTTGATATCTCTTTTTCCGGTGGCGCCGATGTATTTAATATCTCTGATATTATTGCCTGCGGTTTATATCCTGTGACTGTATGTACAGACATTCTGAAACCTGGAGGTTATGGCAGACTTAATCAATACATCGGAAATATCAGGATAGCTTTTACTACAGAAAATGCAAATTCAATTGAACAATTTGTTTTATCAAAAAGCAATGGAAGTAAAAGGTCAACAGAAGCAATAATTGAAAATCTTGAGCAATATGCCCTGAAAACATTGGCAAGTAAGCATTACAAAAAGACGAATTTCATTGAGCCAGACATTAAAACAAACAGGGAGCTTAACACCTTTGATTGCATTCACGCGCCTTGTATTGATACCTGCCCGACAAACCAGGATATTCCGGATTATATGTATTACACAGCACAAGGTAAATATGATCTGGCTTTTGATGCTATTTTAAAAACCAACCCCTTTCCTAACGTAACTGGAATGGTGTGTGACCATCCCTGCCAGCTAAAATGTACAAGAATTAATTATGATGAGCCGTTGCAGATTCGTGAAATAAAGAGATTTGTAGCCGAAATGGTTGATAATGAACTGAATGATAATGAATTTCCGAAAACCACTGAGCATAATATTTCCGTTGCAATAATCGGTGCAGGCCTTTCCGGATTAACCTGTGGATATCTTTTGCGAAAGGCGGGTTTTAAGGTGAATGTATATGAAAGCAAAGATCAGCCAGGAGGTATGGCTGCCGGTGCAATTCCCTCCTTCAGACTGAATAATGAAGCATTCCAAAAAGACCTTGCCAGAATTAGTAAAACAGGAATTAAAATTCATTATAACCATCCTGTTGATAAACACAAATTTGAAGAACTCAGGAAAAGCAATCAATTTGTTTATATAGCTGCCGGTGCACAGGAAACACGGAAACTGGACATTCCAATAGATGATCTGTCAGGAGTATTAGACCCTCTAAATTTTTTGTTTAATCTGAAAGCAGGTCAAAAAGTAAAGATTGGCAAAAACGTAGCAATCATTGGTGGAGGGAATACTGCAATGGATGTGGCTAGGGCTGCAATACGTCTTGTGGGTGAAAACGGAAAAGTTACAATCATATATCGTAGGACAAAAAAACAAATGCCGGCAGACCAGGATGAAATTTTGTCTGTCATAGATGAGGGAGTAGAAATATTAGAACTTACTCACCCGGTAAAAATAAATGGGCAAAATGGTTCTGTTAAATCTCTGACTCTAATCAAAATGGAACTCAAGGGCAAAGACAGTAGCGGAAGGCCTAAACCTGTCAGGATCGAAAATAGTGAGTTTGACATTATGTTCGATACTATAATACCGGCAATTGGACAGGATCAGGCTTTTGATTTTATTGATTTGAATATTATAAAGAAATACCCTCATGAATATGAAACCGGTATTGGCAATGTATTCATTGGAGGTGATGCCTATCGGGGGGCTTCTACAGCTATTCATGCTGTTGGGGATGGGAGAAAAATTGCAGAACTAATCATAAAGAAAGCAAATAAAGAACTTAATCTTGAATTGCCAAAAGATAGAAAAGAGGCTACTTTTACAGAACATAAGGTGGAAAGGGCTAAACGAATTTATCCTAAAAAGCAAACAGAACTGCCTCTTTCTCAAAGGATGACATTTGATCTGATTACAGAAACATTAACGGAAGAGCAGGCTGTTAAAGAAGCATCACGCTGTTTAGCTTGTGATGAAGTTTGCAATATTTGCACGACAGTTTGCCCCAACCTTGCTTTACAATCTTATCAGATTGAACCTGTGAAAATTAATTTACAAAAAATTGAAGTTAGAAACGGGATAGCAAAGATTGTTGATGATGAGATTTTTGAAGTAAAACAGAAGTACCAGATACTCCATATTGCCGATTGGTGTAACGAATGTGGAAACTGTTCTACATTCTGCCCATCTTCGGGCGCTCCTTACAAGGAAAAACCACACCTTTATCTGAACAGAGGTGCATTTGAAAATGATACCGATTGTTATTATTTTGAAAGGGATAATGGAATCGAGAGGCTGGAATATATAAGCAAAAATGGTATTACCATCTTGTCAAAAACAGGTAATAAATATATTTATGAATCGGATAGTTTCAGAATTGAGCTGGATAAATCCTCACTCAGAATTAAAAATTATAAAATAAAAGAAAATACTACTTTTGACATCAACTTACTGAAAGCGGCAGAGATGAGAATAATATTGGAAGGAGCCGGGGAGATTCTAGATTAGAAGAATGAGTTATGAGAGATGAGATAAAAAGAATTAAATATTGCAAATGTTAAGCCAAGGTATGCCTTGGTTCAAAGAAAAAGACTATGGACAACAGAAAACAGGTACTGGAAAATACAATTAAAAGATGCAGGGAAAGACACCTCATTCTTCCGACATATAAGCAGATGCGCAATCCTGAGTTGATACCAGGAAAGATAAAGGACAAGTTAAAAAATATCGGACTTTGGGATTTAAACTCATTAAACCTTTTCCGCATATCCTGGAAAAATGAACCTACTGAGTTTGGAGGAGGATTTGGCGACGTTAACTTCATAGAAATACCATCAGCTTTAACGGGCGTAAAAGCCAGGATAGTTATGCTGGTTGGAAAATATTTTCCAACAGGAGCACATAAAGTTGGTGCTACTTTCGGTCCGTTAATTGAAAAATTGATTACTGGCAAATTCGACCCAACGCGGCAAAAGGCTCTATGGCCGTCAACAGGAAATTACTGTCGCGGAGGTGCTTACGATTCATATCTTTTAGGATGCAAATCAATAGCAGTCCTGCCGGAAGGGATGTCGCAAGAACGATTTGACTGGCTGCATAAAGTTGGTGCTGAGGTTTTTGCAACTCCCGGAACTGAAAGTAATGTAAAGGAGATTTATGATAAGGTTAAAGAGCTTATCAAGGAACGTGGAGATGAGATTGTTAATCTTAACCAGTTTGAAGAGATAGGTAACTCGCTGTGGCATTATGCTGTTACCGGACCTGCAATGGAAGAGGTTTTTAATAGTGTTAAAAATAGGAATGATAGATTCAGTGGTATTTTTCTCACCCAGGGTTCAGCAGGTACTCTGGGAAGTACAGACTATTTGCGCGAGTTCTTTCCATCGGTTAAGGTTTGTGCCGGTGAAGCTCTTCAGTGCCCTACCCTGCTCTATAATGGTTATGGAGAGCATAGAATTGAAGGTATTGGCGATAAGCACGTTCCCTGGATTCATAATATCAGAAATATGGACCTTGTAGCAGGAATTGACGACAATCCCAATATGAGATTGATGAGGTTGTTTAATGAACCTGCCGGAAAAGAATACCTGAAAAATGAATTAGAAATAGATCCGGAATTGGTTGATAAACTTGAGCTTCTCGGAATATCGTCAATAGCAAATCTTATGGGCTCAATCAAGCTTGCCAAATATTATGAAATGAACGAAAATGATGTTGTCTTCACAGTAGCCACTGACTCGATGGAGATGTATCAATCCAGACTAATTGAGGAAAATGAGAAACATGGAGTTTTTACAACACAAGATGCAGCAGTCAGTTTTGAGGCTGACTTGATGGGGCTTGGTATAGATAACATCCTTGAACTTGGATATTACGACAAAAAGCGTATTCATAACCTAAAATATTTTACCTGGATTGAACAACAGGGAAAAACTGTTGAAGAACTTAATGACCAATGGTACGACGAAAATTATTGGAAATCGTGCTATGCAAAAGTTAATGAATGGGCTGAGGAGATAATGGAATTTAATGAAAAGACCGGGGTTATTAAGGAATATTTATAGCATAGTTTATTAATAATAGCTTAATTCAAGTCTCAAATGCAAAGATATATACAGGCTAAATGTTCCAAATGCTATATTTTTACATATTTACTTTTTTAATTATTTAGAACTTTACCGTAAAGTTATCATTTTCATAAACTTGACCTAAACCAAACAATATCATCTTTGTTTGGTTTTCCACATTATTTCCACCATAAAGCACTCATTATAACAACTTTTTACTTGCTTGTTTTGAAACATTATCAATAATCGCAGAGTATAGGGCACTTCAAACTTTAATTTTTATAATATGAAAACACTAACTCTAAACATCCTTTCGTTTTTAATGATTGTTTTAACTTATGGTCAAAACGGAGGGTTAAAAAATGAAATTAACAACAATTTTCCTGTTAATGCATTAATGTTTTTATCTGACAGCCTTATCATATCAGGAGGTAGCCAAAGTTCTTCCAATGTAGAAGAAACAGTAGAATTAACCTACTGGAACATAAACTCTGATGAAGATACCAGGCAGTTTCCTAAAACCGATATACCCTTTGAAACTCTTGCTTTTAGCCCTAAAGGAGATCTTCTATCTGGTGGAACATCTAAAAAGACCAATAATTTGTACCTA
Source organism: Chlorobiota bacterium (assembly GCA_030592565.1). GTDB lineage: Bacteria > Bacteroidota > Bacteroidia > Bacteroidales > JAADJA01 > JAADJA01. Next base: position 2,422 of record JAUVIX010000200.1, on the reverse strand, counting down.
ATCAGAAAAGATAATACAATTTATAGTCTTAATGGGCATAGTGATGGGGTAAATGCTATTGACTTTAGTCCTGACGGCCACTCTCTCGCTAGTGTCAGTTCAGATAAAACTGTAAGGATCTGGGATGTTTTCACTAAAAAAGAAGTAAAAAAGTTCCAGGGTCATAATGATGAGATTTTGGCTGTAGATTACAGTCAGGATGGTAGGTTTGTTGCGAGTGGTGGTAAAGACCAAATTATAAAAATTTGGGATGTCCAAAAACAAAAGCATGTTGCGGACCTTACTGACGATTTCAATTCCGATGTAACTTGTCTTCAATTCAGCAATGATGGTAAATTCCTTATAAGTGGATCATCTGGGAACACCATTAAGCTTTGGTTTATCGGTACAAAAAATGTAATCAGGGATTATCTCGGACATAAAGATAAAATTAAAGCAATTGAATTTAGCCCTGATGGATTTTTTATTGCAAGCCTTGCAGTTAATAATGAAATTAAAATTTGGGATGTAGAAACTGCTGAAGATATATACACTTTTAAAGAAGAAGAGTGCAATATCAGTTCAATTTCCTTCAGTCCAAATTCTAAAGATTTGGCTATCGGATGTGGCAGTAAAGATAATACCTTTGGTAAAATAGAATTATATGATATTCAAAAACTGATTGCTGAATATTATATGTACGATAGTGTTGGAAAAGAAATTGATAAATCTTCATTATTTGCTCAAAAAGATGAATTTGAATCTACCATTGATTATAAAATCAGGATAAAAGAAGCCGAAATATTCAGGCAGCAGCTTTATGAAAAATATTATAACCAGGTAATTGCTCAAAAAGCAGAAAAGAGAAAAATAGCAATTGAAAAAATCAAAAACTCCAAAGAAGAAATACTATTAAGAATCGAATACCTGGGATATTACGATGCGGATAATGAAATATTCCCGGTTTCCATAAAAGGAAAAACATTAAATATTAATGTTCCGCTTACTGAAGCAAAATCATTTAAACAAAATTTTGATAAGATTACCGTAATTGCGGATAAAATTATGCTTGAAGATGGGTAAACACTATATTTGAATATTATACGTATTTAGAATCCTGACATTGAATACACTTATAATTTTGACCATTCTTTTTATACTGATGAAGTTTCATTGAAAGATTACAATGATGGCAAAAAATAAGAAGCTACAACTACGACGGCTAAGTATGATGAACCTCCAAAACCGCTAACTAAAATTAAGCCTAAATATCAGGATAAAGCGAAGGAAAAAAGCATTACGGGCAAAGTATATTTGAAAATATACATAGATGAAACCGGTGTGGTGAAAGATGCTATAGTGTTGCAGGGAATCCCGGAACTAAACCAAGCTGCTATAGATGCTGTAAAAAAAGCTAAATACGAACCGGCTAAATTCAACGGAAAAAAAGTAGCTGTTTGGGTTACGGTAGGAATAAATTTTTCCAAATAAACCGCGTTGAACGAGAATACCCGCCTGTCAAAGCGAAGTGGAAGGCAGGCAAAATTTAATACGCACAACTCACAATAAACCAATTATTATTTTATTTAGACATTTGTTAAGCTTACGACACGAAGTTAGTCTGTATAGATACGTTTCTGTATAATTTATATAAATTGAAAACTAAAAATGAAAAAAATGAAAAAAATTACTAATTTATTAATTATCGCAGTTTTACTTATTGGATATAAGTATAATCATGCGCAGGAAATCAATACACTTTGGGATATTGAAGTTACTACCGCTTCTAAAAGCGAAGAAAAACTAAGCGATGCACCGGGTATTATCTCGGTTGTATCCAGCGAGGAAATTGCTGCATTCGGGTCAACAACATTGAGTGATGTCCTAAACAGGGTAACCAGTACTTATATGATACATGCAGGTACCTACATGTGGAATATCGCTTCAATGCGCGGCCAAAATGTAAGTGTATTCGATAACCATGTATTGATTCTTTTAAATGGAAGACCCTTGAGAGACGGTATTTCAGGGGGTCATAACAATGTTTTCTATAATTCATTTCCTGTTGAATGGATTGACCATATTGAGATTGTCAGGGGACCCGGTTCCGTGCTTTATGGTTCAAATGCCTACTCAGGGGTAATTAATATCATTACCAAAAAAGCGGATGAAAAAACAAGCATTGAAGCTTCTGCCACTTATGGCTCTTTTAACACTATGGCTATTAATGTTGGTGGCGGGGTATATGTAAACGATGACTTGAACATTAATTTTGGTGGTCGTTTTTACGATGATAAAGGCCCTGACTTTGGTGGTGTTTATGATGGAAGTATATTGAATCCTGATGGGACTATTAAAAGTCCATCAACTTATGGAAATGAAAACTGGACCAGGGATAATTCATCAGCATTTCTTAATCTAAATTACAAAGGGCTTTCTGTTT
>JAUVIX010000147.1 GCA_030592565.1 Chlorobiota bacterium | reverse complement strand
TAAACATCAGGATTGAAGGGTTAACCGGAGAATACGAGTTAAGCGTATATAATATTCAGGGAAACCGTATGGAAAACAGGAAGATAAGGATAACCGGAGATGGTTACTCGGGAAGGATTGATGTTTCCGGTTTTGCGAAAGGGACTTACATTGTGGAGGTAAGGAACGGAAAGCTTGTAAAGACCGGGAAGTTCGTTCTTTGAAAAAGACATCAAAATTTTATGCATCCCTGCCTCAAGTTGGTGTTGTCATCAACTTGTACGGCAGGCAGCAGGTTTTACATCTCCATCACGGGGTCCCAAAAATACTCCTCAAAGTTCACAATTTTATCATTTATTACTTCTATTCCTTCACTCTCAAGCAACTGCTGCATCAGTGCTGGGCTTCCGAAATGACTTTTGCCGGTAAGCATTCCGTTACGGTTAACAACCCTGTGTGCCGGAATATCTTCTTTAGCCGAAAAGGAAGCATTCATAGCCCAGCCAACCATTCTGGCTGAGCCTTTTAATCCGAGATAAGCAGCAATCGCACCATAGGATGTTACTCTGCCGTATGGTATCAAACGGGCTACTTCATACACCTTTTGGAAAAATGAGTCAGTGGATTCTCCCATAGCTTCAATTTTACGTTTAAGACCTAACAGGTTTTGTTTATTTAAACAAACCTGTTTGGCCTCATCAGACTGGCCTCAATAATACTAACCAATAGCAGCAGCCAGGGCAATTGAATAGAACTTTATCTTTTCTGAATCCGCTCTCGAAGTAAGTACAATGGGAACCTTTGCGCCCATAATAACTGCGGCCGCATTTGCACCACCCAAGAAAATCAATGATTTGTACAGGAAGTTAGCTCCGTTAATATCCGGTGCAACAACAATATCTACATCACCGGCAACATCACTCTGAATATGTTTGATCTCGGCTGCCTTCTTTGAGACTGCATTATCAAGAGCTAAAGGTCCGTCAATCAAACAACCTGTGATCTGCTTCCTTTTATTCATCATCGAAAGGGTAGCAGCGTGCATTGTCGATTCCATTCTTTGGTTCACTGTTTCGACAGCTCCCACAACTGCAACCTTTGGATTGGGCTCTCCGAGAAGATGAAAAACTTCAACCGCGTTTTTGATTAAAGCTATTTTATCCTGAAAAGTTGGAGCTACGTTCATTGCAGCATCAGTAATACCAAGTAGTTTATGATATTGAGGCGTCTCAAATATGGCAACATGACTTAGTATATCCCCTTTTCTTAAACCGTGCTCTTTATCTAAAACGGCTTTTAACAATACGCCTGTGCTAACAAGCCCCTTCATCAGAATATCAGCATGTCCGTCACGGATAAGTTGTGATGCATATAACGAAGCTTCATATCTGTCTTCAATATCAACTATCTCATGTTTGCTGATGTCGTAACCTATCTCTTTTGAAATCTCTTCAATCTTTGATTTAATTCCGATCAGAACCGGCTCAATAATGTTATATTCCTCAGCATTTTTCAATGCTTTCAGAACATCATAATCTCCTGCAGCAGCAACAGCAATTTTCCTCTGTCTTTTGGCTTTAGCCAAATCAACTAATTCCGAAAGTTTTTGTATCATAATCTACTTAATTTAAATGTTTATTAATACTGTCCTGTCATAATCAAAAACTAAACAGTCTTGATGATTATGACGCGGCAAAAGTATAAATTGTTAATGAATTAACAATGATTTTTATTCGGAATAAAAATTTATCATTTTCACAATTGCATCCTGGCAAACAGGACAAAATTCATGATCTTTAAATGAATTCATAAGGCAATCATAAGCAGGCCTGTAAACACCTTTTGCTGAATACCCACCTCCTTCGAAAACACCTACCCTACTACGAAATTTCTTTTTATCAGGAGTTGGAACCGGTGTCTTTTTATCAAGCATATTTATCCATTTACTGTCAAAATCGACAAGAGTAGTAATGTTTGGCTCCCAGGGCTCTATATCTAAAGGATAGAACTCACTATATGCAACAGAAGAGTTGTAATACTCATCAGCAAGACATGCAAAACCATGCCCGAACTCATGAACAAATATTTTGCCCGCCTTAATATTACTATTCACACTTACGGAGTAATAATTATAAATAGCTCCTCCTCCATATTTATTTGAATTAACAAGAATATAAATCTGGTCATAAGGTGCATTTGCTGCAAGGTCGCGCACACCTTTGTTATCTAAGGTCATACAATAGCGTTCGCTGTCAAAGGTATAGAATGATGTACTCAAAATCGTTTTTTTCCAAACGGAATCCCCCGGAATATCGCTACCCGACTGCGATGAAGGCGCAAGGACACCACGAATGTTAAACCTGTCACGATATTCAGAATAGGGAGCATAAGTAAACAGGCTGTCGGCAAAATTTCTACAATCGCTGATAAACACACCCATCTGATCGACTGTATATCCTTCGGGAAGGATAACTATATCAACCTTTTTGTCCGGTTCCCCTGAAATATGCACATCAAATGAAGGATACTCCAATCTTCGCTCTGGCGAAACAAAATAATTATCTGTGTGATAATCATAATTAAACATCTCTTCAAAAATACCTTTCTTATCACGGCTGTAAAAAACCACTCTTGCATTTTTCTTTGGTAAAGGCATAACTACTGTTTCCGAAAAAGATTTCGTCGTCATTTTTGCCTCCTCTGTCGTCTGCCACTCCCCAAACAATGTGCTATAACCTCTTGAGTAAATCAAAGAACCGGTTTCAACATCAAAAACCATAAAAAAATAATGGCCATAGTTAAATGTGTCGATAAGATTGATAAATGAGCCGGCCCAGTATGGCTCAATCTTCGCCTCATCAAACGAATAAAACTCATTTACCGAATCACCGGCATGGTAATAATCAACACGTAAAGTTTTATTATAAAACGATGAATCGAATTGCGCAAACAAGGTGGTATTGGCAAGTAGAAAAAAGAATATCAGAATGTTTTTCATAATTATTAGATTTTTGTTACTAATCAGTCAATATTAAAAATATTGTTTTCTTTGTTGGCATCCGGAACAGAAGCTCTGTCAATCTGTACAGAACTAATCTCTTTTTCAGTTTCAATGTTTATTTGTAATTTATTGCTGCCATCTTTCCAAACCATTGCACTTTTTCGGATGATTTGCTGTGTACTATCAGTAAAATTTACAATCAAATTAACAGGCGTAGGATAATTACCTGAATTTTCAACTTCTATTAAATAGCCTTTCCCGGACTGCTCTGATTTTGGCGTTTCTCCATTATTTTTTCCCACACTAACAATTGCCAGATCTGGAAATCCAAACTCAAAGAACCATGGCTTCCAAAACCATTCCAGATTCTCACCTGAAACATCATTAAAGGTATAGAAAAAATCGTAGCCTGTAGGGTGTTTCCCCTTCCACCTGTTAATGAATTCTATCAAACATTGTTGAAAAACTTCTCTTCCAAGTACATTTCGAAGAGTATAAAATGCTGCTGCAGATTTACTGTATGACAAATACATATATGTTGTACCGGTTAACTGACTCGAAGGAATCATTAAAGGTAAATCGTATTTACTACCGGCATACCAGGAGTAGGTCATTATCGTCTTGGCCAGTGCATTATAAGTTGTGTCACCCAACATTTCCGTTTCTGCTTCTTTAGGAAGAAAAGTAATCAGGCCTTCATCCATCCAGGCATATTCCTGCTCACTGGTACCAACCAGAAAAGGAAAGTAGCTATGAGCAATCTCATGGGCAGTAACAAAGATTGTTTCTTTAAGATTATTCCCATCCCCATCGTTGACTATCATAGGGAACTCCATACCATAATGCCCGTTAAAGGCAGTCATTTGGGGATAGGGATAATCAACACCAAAAGTTTTTTCTGAAAAAATAGTCAACGCTTGCCTGGTGAGTTCAGCTACCTCATGAAAATCTTTTGAGTCTTTATAATAAACGGCATTAACCGGTATCCGTTTACCTGCAATTTCTACACTTGTGGCATCCCACAAATAAGTATTGGTCGTTGCAAAAGCAAAATCATTCAAATATTCAGATTTAAAATGCCAGGTATTATCTGTGTTATTGACAGGGAGTCCACCTTTTTCAATACTATCCCCTGTAATAATATGAATAATCTCATCACTGATTTTCGATTTTTCCAATTTCTGAAGAACATCCTCTCCATAAACATCCTCCGGATTTTGAAGCAATCCGGATGCCCACACAAAATAGTCCCCGGGAACTGTTACCTTTACGTCGAAATCGCCATACTCGTTATAGAATTCCTGTTCACCATTGTGAACATGCCTGTTCCAACCATTAATATCATCATAAACAGCAATCCTGGGATACCAATAGGCAACAAAATAATTTGTTTCGTGATAGCGGCCTCCACGTATATTTGTGTTAGCAGGGAAAATAAACTGCCAGTCGATGTCAAAATCTGCTTTTTCTCCTGGTGCAATGGCAACAGATAACTTCACCAGCAAGTTGGTGCCAATGGTAGTGACAGCTTTTGATAAAAGGTCGATGGTTTCACCGTTAAAAACTAATTTATCAATTTCTAAACCCTCACCGGCATCAGCTGTGTCAATCTCAAAATTTCGCCTTGCCCCCTTTTTGTACAAATTATCAAAAAGATTTATGACTACCGAACGTAAACTATCAGGACTATTATTGGTGAACAGAATATTTTCACTCCCACTAAGCAACCTGCTTTGCGGATTAAAGCTCACTTCGATTGTGTAGTCGGTGGTGTTTTGAAAATAATTATCGCCAGGTTTTCCATTAAAAGAACGACTCCCTTCCTCGTAAGCTTTTTTTATATTATCTGGCATATAAATGTCGCTTTGCGCAATGCTTGTTTGGAAAATTAACAATGCTAAAACGTTAATAACTATAATTGGCAATACTTTCATAATATTTAGGTTTAAAAGTTGATTTATATTTTCAATTATCTGACATCAACAAAGATAATTCATTAATTTCAACCATCAATAAAAAAACTCTCATTAAAATTTACAAGATAAAGCTTCTGTGTTGCTCTTGTGAATGCAGTATAAAGCCACCTGTAAAATTCTTTATTTATCATCTCTTCGGTTACATAACCCTGATCAATAAAAACAGTTGGCCACTGCCCACCCTGAGTTTTATGGCAGGTAAGGGCATAGCTGAATTTCACCTGTAAAGCATTGAAATAGGGATTTTTTTTAACAAGCTCCAATCGTTTCCTTCGTGATGGAATATCTTCATAATCAGCCATTACTTCCTGAAAAAGCTTCTGATTATTCTCTTTGGTCAATGCCGGGCTTACCGAATCAATTGTATCCAGAATTATCGTTACCTGAACATTTTTTTCTTCTGGATAATCGATTAGTCGTATAGTTACATCTGCAAACCGAAAGCCATAAAGTTCTTCTATTTTATTAATTCGTAAAATTTCGACGATATCACCATTGGCAATGAATCCATCCTTTGAATCCTCATCCAGCCAATAATAATTATTTTTCACTACCATCATCAGGTCTCCGGCGGATATCTCATTTTCACGATATAATATTCTGTTTCTTATCTCTTTATTAAAAATATTAGCCCTTTTATTTGAGCGTGTTACCACAACAGTATCTTCTATTTCACCTCTCGAAAAGGCATCATTCAAAGCATCTTCCAGGTCAACACCCGATATTTGTATTACGTCAGTAAATCCTTTCAAAGAAATTGAAGGTTCTTTTGAATTATCCATAATCCTGCTCCTGATATTTGTGGCATTTGCCAGAATACCCGATTCGAGAGACTGCCTCATCACCTCTATAAGATCGGCAGTAAAAACCTTAAGGCTGTAGGCTCTTTTAAGATGCTTAATGTCGAGTGCCGGACTGATATCAAGTTTCACAGGAGGCAGTTGTGCGCTATCGCCAATAAGTATCAGCTTGCAATTCTCTCCTTCATAAACATAGCTTATGAGATCTTCAAGCAGACTTCTTGTCGAAAAAAAACTCATATCACCTGTGGCTGTATCATCGGGAATCATAGAGGCTTCATCAACTATAAAAACAGTATTGGTATGAAGATTTTGAGATTTTGCCATACGCATAGAGCCGTCGGTTTGCATTGCCACACGATAAATTTTCTTATGGATTGTAAAAGCTATTTTTCCCGAATACTGAGAGAGCACTTTTGCAGCGCGTCCTGTTGGGGCAAGCAATACAGACTTAAGGTTTACAATACTTAATTTTTTTATAAAAGTACTTACAACTGTAGTTTTACCTGTTCCGGCATAACCTTTTAAAACAAAAAGTGATTTATCTTCTTTTTCTGCAAGAAACTTTACAATTCCTGAAATTGCATTCAGTTGACTTCCTGTCGGCTCGTAAGGAAATCCTTTTACCACTATCTTATAAAAATCTTCGGCTCGCATAACTTAGATATTTAAAAAGGATAACCAATTCCAAGATTCATATAAGGATTAAACCAGTTGTATGAGCCTATGACGAAACGCTGTCCGGCAGGCAAAGCAGGGTCTGTCACTCTCTGTGCAAAGTCAAACCTGAAAACAAAATATGAAAAATCCAGCCTTACACCAATACCCACATCAGTTGCCAGTTGACCAATAAAGGAGCCAAATTCAAATTTACCTCCGGGGAAAGTCGGGTCTTCCTCAAGCAACCAGATGTTCCCGACATCACAAAACAAGGCACCTCTCAACTGTTTATAAATTGCAAACCTGTATTCAAAATTTTCTTCAATCATTATATCACCAATCCTTTCAAGATTGGGACCCTGGGCTGTATATGAACCGGGGCCCAGATACCTGAGAGGCCAGGCTCTTAATCCATTGGATCCACCGCCATAGAAACCTATTTCATAAGGAATATCGTTAGAATTACCATATGGTATTGCTATTCCAAAAAATGATCTGAATGCAAGAGTATGATTCTTACTCAAGGTTATATAATACCTGAAATCAAGGTCAAACTTAAAATATTGAGAATATCTTAATCCGAATAAAGTGCGGTACCCTTCCTCATTCTTAGGCACATTGGCCAAAGACATTATTCCATTTAGCAAATTTCCTGCTACTTCAGCATTTCCCCTGAAATAGTAAAAGTTTTTTAATATCCCCAGCTCCTGGGTATTAATAATATAGCTATATCTCATACCGAATATAAGGTGGTTTGTATATTGATTCCTCACTCTTTCTGATTCCTTAGAAAGAATCGAGTCAAACTCCGGTGTTGTGTTCACCTTTATAAGGTTCATATCCACAGGGAAAAGAATATGCTTTGTAAACTTCGTTCCGGGCCATTGATAACCATATGATATGTTACTGATAATCCTAAGATATTCCTGCTGGTCTTGAAAAGTATAACCTGCATTTATTGTTGTTGTCGGTCTGAAATATGGCGAAAAACGATCCTGGCGAATGGGTGCAAGAAACTTGGGAATGTTTAATATCGCAGCAATACCATATTCAATGGTGTTGAAAAGATAAAGGTAATTATTCTGCTCTTCCGGGGAAATACCAAGCTGTCTTGCCTCAAGAGCAAGCTTTAACCTAACTGTAAACACCTCACCTCCTCGAAATAAATTTTTATTTTTGTAGGAAAGATAGCCTCCCATACCAAGATCACCGCCTGAGTTTGTCCCCTGTCCCTCAATTGAGTACGAATGTAATGGACTCCTTGTCAGACGGATATTGCAATCAAGATAGTTTCTTCCGGGGTTTAATAATGTCGAATCCGGCTTAACCTCATTGAAATTTATATTTACATATTTGTATATCTGAAGCTCGTTTAGTTTTCGAAATGTTTGTTTGGCATCAAGCAGATCATACTTCTTATAATTTTCGAGAAAAACCGAGTTTACCACAAACCCTGGTTTTATCTTTAATGGAGGGTGAAATAAAAAATTATAATACAATGTTTGTGAATACTTCTTCCTTTTTTTCTTAATTTCCAATGTATCATATATTAAAGTATCAGATGAAATAGAATTAAAATCAGGATAAATATTTACGTTGTTGACGTAATAGATTTTATGTTTAACCTCAATTGGTTTATCTCCGGGTTTATCAGGCCGCAGTAATATATTATTTATCAATACCTTTATATCAGTCGTTCTGTTTCCCAGTGTAGTGTCCACTTCAAAAGAGACATAATCCTTTGTAAAAGAAAAATAACCGTTTTCGTTTAACTCTTCAGTAATTCTGGCTCGTTCATCATCAAGAGTATAAATATTAAATACCTCACCAGGCCTGATAAGAGATTTGTCAATTGACTTTACAATTATTGATTTTATAGAATCGTCAGCAATATCATACTCTATCTTGTTTATTTTATATGGGTCTGAAAGGGTTATATTATAGACTACCTTAGCCTTTTTAGATTTTATCTGAACAATCTCGCCTTTTACATCCGAATTGTAGTAGCCACGGTTATTAAGGTATTTTTGCAATTG
>JAUVIX010000094.1 GCA_030592565.1 Chlorobiota bacterium | reverse complement strand
GTTAATCTGTCTTTATTATTGTATATCTCTTTTCTTTTTTATTACTTTGAGACAAGTCATGTCTTTACTAATCAAACTTATCTTGTTAATGTCAATGGCTTTCCAAGGTAGAAGTCAATTACAGTCATTTTAAAGACAAACTCATATTTTGCCTGTATCTGTTCAGAGAGAGCTCTGTTGTATTCTTTTTTTGCATTATTATAATCCATGGAATTTATTAATCCGACACTATATTTCTTTTCAGAATAAGTAAAATTTTCTTTTGTTGCCCCTACTTTTAGTTGGGAAGCTTTATGCTTGTTCAATGCAGATGCTGCATCATTGTAGGCCTGCTGAATTATTTTGTAGAGGTTATTTTTTTTCAGTTGCAGGTCAAGGTTTGCATTTTCCATCCCGATTTTTGCCTGTGCAACAGAGGAACGGCTACTCCACCCGTTAAATATTGGAATACGAAGACTAAGAGAAACGGACTCATTTCTGTTATCACGTAGCTGGTCACCGAAAGCTTTTGAATCATAGGATTGATATCCTGTCGTTTCGGTGAAAACAGGTACTCCATTTTCGGTTTCGCCAATTTGTACTTGTTGAGTAAATGGGTTTGAACCAAATTTATTGGCACCGGAATATCCACTTCCCCAGGAGCCACTCAGTGATAAGCTTGGGTAATATGTACCGCGGGCAATACCAAGTGAGCGTTTTGAGCTTTCCACCATTGTTTCTGCGCTTTTTATTTCAGGTCTGTTTTCGACAGCAGTACTATAAATATCTTCGGGGGACATAACATTGTCAGGAGCTTCAATTAATCCAAGCTCGGGGATTTCAATATCAAATCCTTGTGTTGAAGGTAGTTCAAGAAGTTGAGTCAGAGTCAGCATGGCGATGGATAGATTGTTTTCTGCATCGACAACAGATAGTTGTTCGGAGGCTGCTTGTGCTTCGATAGTCAGTAAGTCTCCTTTTGCGAGTGTGCCAGCTTCAACAAGTTTACTTGTCCGGTCAACCTGCTGATTTGAAATGTCAAGCTGATCCTTTGCAATCTGGACAAACTCTTTACTATAAAGCACCTGCAGATATGCAGTAGCAACACTTATTGATATCTCATCCATATAAGCTTCTGCATCATATAGAGAAGCCTGCTTGTTTAGTAAATTTCTTCTTATCATATAAGTCTGCTGGAGTCCGCTGAAAAGATTCAGGTCAGCCGACAGATAAAGATTATTTGATCTTACGCGGTCTGATGCAAATTCATTAGTGAATGGATCAATCCTCTGGCCCCAGTTATAACCATGCGATATAAATCCATTTATGTTTGGGAGCATGCCAAGTTTGCTCTGTAAAAGTGCTTCATTTTGATACTCTACATTGAGAAGCTGTTTTTTGATATTGATATTATGCTCAAGTGCATAATTTATACACTCCTCAAGTGACCATTTCTTTTCAGTTTGTGATTTTCCTGTGAATGCAAGGAGAAGAAAAGCTAATAAAAAAACAAAAGTAATCCGAATTCTCATTTGTTGCTTGTTCAATAAAATGATATCCGGAGCAAGAATTTTAGTTTTTACTATCATTGTCAAATAAATTTGATTTAAACATTTTATTTTACCATAAAATATGCCATGTTTGTAAATACCTGAATCATAAAGCCCAATAAATGAAAACTTCAGGGTCTATGGCTCAATGTGTCCGCAATATTACATAAGTTGTTCGCATTCGAACAAAAATAAAAGCATCAAATGTAGTATCATTTTTTAACATTTGGCAAACGGATAACGTTAAAACTTCATAAAATGTATAACTTTGCTAAGTTAATATTTTTAAATGAAAGTGAATTTAATAATCATATAAATAAGAAGTGATTGATGAACTTAAACGAGAGTCTTAAAATAATAAACGGATGAAAAAAGAATTTTCAGTATCAGGTAATATCATTGATGTTATAAATGAAAGGATTTATAAGGGAACTATAACTGTTTCGGATGGGACGATAGTTTCTATTATTAAAAAGGAAGTCGCAGATGACCAGTATATTCTGCCAGGATTAATTGATGCACATATTCATGTTGAAAGTTCAATGCTTGTTCCTTCTGAATTTGCAAAGCTTGCAGTCACCCACGGAACAGTTGCTACAGTGTCTGACCCTCACGAAATAGGGAATGTTCTTGGCATTGCAGGGATTAAGTTTATGATAGAAAATGGAGAAAAAGTACCTTTCAAATTCTTTTTTGGAGCCCCGTCTTGTGTTCCTGCAACGGTTTTTGAAACTTCGGGTGCTAATCTGGGTCCTGCCGAAATAGGAGAGTTGTTAGATATGGATAAGATAAAATATCTTTCGGAGATGATGAATTTTCCAGGTGTTTTACATCAGGATAAAGAGGTGCTGGCAAAGATAGAGGAAGCAAAAAAACGCGGAAAACCAGTTGATGGACATGCTCCCGGACTTAAAGGTAAAGATGCCGAATTTTATATTAATGCCGGTATTTCGACCGACCATGAGTGTTTTACAATTGAGGAAGCTCTTGATAAGATTAATTACGGAATGAAAATTCAGATCCGTGAGGGTAGTGCCGCCAAGAATTTCGAGGCTCTCATTCCTCTTATGGAAACCCATCCCGACAAAATAATGCTCTGCTCTGATGACAGGCATCCCGATGACCTGGCCGAAGGACATATTAACGGGCTTGTAAAACGAGCTATCGCAAAAGGTTATGACCCGTTACAAGTCATTAAAGTTTGTACTTATAATCCTGTTTTGCATTATGACCTTGAAGTCGGATTACTGAGACAGGGTGACCCAGCCGATTTTATAATTGCCGATAATCTTACTGATTTTAACATCCTTAAAACGTATATTGATGGAGTAAAGGTGGCCGAAAATGGAAATTCGCTAATTAAAACCGAAAGGGAAAAAGCACCCAATAACTTCAATGCAAAACCAATTTCTGAGATTGATATTGCAATCAAAGCCGAAGGAAATGAAGTTAAAGTTATCAGGGCGATGGACGGGCAACTGATTACAAATCTGATTTATTCAAAGACAAAGGTTGAAAACGGTTTAGCTGTGAGCGATGTTGAAAATGATGTGCTGAAAACAATGGTTCTGAACAGATATAAAGATGCAAAACCTGCCCTTGGATTTATTACAAGTTTTGGCTTTATAAGGGGTGCCATTGCTTCAACGGTAGCTCACGATAGTCATAATATAGTTGCGGTTGGGACAAATGACAAAGATATGGTACGGGCTGTAAATCTGTTGATTGAGGCGAAAGGAGGAATCTCGCTTGTTGACGGTGAAAAAGAGATGCTCCTTCCATTACCTGTTGCAGGGCTTATGTCGAATGATAACGGATATAAGGTGGCTGAAGCATACGCAGAGATGAGCGAAGCTGCAAAAGAGCTTGGTTCGAAACTTAATGCACCCTATATGACGCTTTCGTTTATGGCACTTCTTGTTATCCCTGAACTAAAGCTTAGCGACAAGGGTTTGTTCGATGGAGAGCGTTTTGAATTTACACCCTTATTTTAAAACAATTATAAATTATCGCAAATATCTACATATTTACTTGCTTATAATTTAAAATATATTAGTTTTGCTCCCGTAAGTCGAATTAAAAACAAATGAAAAATGGCAAAATTAACTTTAGACGTTACTAAGCTGGAAATGGCTGCCAGTAAATTACGTGCAATAGCACACCCAATGAGAATCGCAATAATCGATTTATTACACGATAATCAGAAATTAAGTGTGACGGAAATTTATAATAGCCTTGGTATTGAGCAGGCCGCAGCCTCTCATCACCTAAATATCCTTAAGAATAAGGGTGTGTTGGTATCTAAAAGGGAAGGTAAAAAGATTTTTTATTCCTTAAGAAGTGTAACACTTACCGAAATAATTGAGTGTATTAACAGATGTAACGAGGAATAAAATATTTTAGTTGCAGGATAAAAAAAGCAGTCTTTCCAAAAAAAATGCAGGAAAGGCTGTTTTTTTATTTGACAAGACTAACTCTCAAAGCAGCAAGCCCTTTTGGGCCTCTCTCAATTTCAAAGCTTACCTTGTTACCCTCAAAAATATCTTCAAGTAGATTATTTGCATGGACAAAAACACTCTCATTTGTCTCCAAATCCCTTATGAAACCATATCCTTTCGAATCGTTAAAAAAGGAGACTACTCCTTTCCTTATTGGATCAATTTCCTGATCGGATTCGCGGTTAGGAACACCAATCTCAATATCTTCCAACTTGATATCTTTCTTTTTTGCTGGATCAGGAGGTGTGGAGGTTATATTTCCATCTTCATCGACATAAGCGATCATGTCGTCTAAACTACCCTTTTTTTCATTCTCTTTCCTTGCCAGCCTTTTCTTCTCTTTTTCTTTTCTCTTTTTCTCTTTTTTGTTCCTTACATCCTTTTTGTTGAAGGATTCTTGTGATCTGCCCATAAATTAGTTGTGCTTTTTAATTAATAAAAACTAATAATCGGTTCTTTTTGGCCTAGCCTCATTTACGACCATGTCTCTTTCTTTAAATGGGTTGCCGTTAAGTTCCTCAATAGCTTTTTTAGCTTCATCGTCATTGTCAATTGTTATAAAGCCAAAGCCTTTACTTCTTCCACTGAATTTATCAGTAATGATTTTTACAGAACTAACTTCTCCGAATTCTTTAAATAATTCTTCCAGCTCATTCTCACTTACCTTAAAACTAAGGTTTCCAACATAAATGTTCATAATGTATTATTTTAGTGTTTAAAAATAGATCTAAAAAAAGAGCAACTATTCTAGCTAAAAAGTTAGAATAAGAGCACAAATTTTTAAATCCCGGCAAAGATAATCTTTTATTTTAAGGATTTAGTTGTTTATCAATATTTTTTCAATTCTAATCCAGAGTTCCTGTATCTGTAATCTCATATTTACCTGTCCCGAAATTTAAACGGTAAGTTTCATAATCAATTATGCTATCAATGATATTGACTTTAATAAATGTGCTTCGCGCGCCCTTGTCACCAATACCCCTTGCATGTCCGACATCCACATGCCAGAGCTTGTTTATCTTGGCAATACTGTAATTGTGCGTATGTCCTACAATATATGCAATCACATTATTCTCTTGTAAAACTTTAACAAATCTGTCTCTGTTTTCAGGGTATTGATTAAGACAATCCCCGGCATGTCTGAGTCTTTGGTTTTCGATATCAGGTAATGGATATGCAGGTTCGTGGCCAAATACCAGAATGTTTTTCTTTTTTGTTTTTTTTAGATCATTCTGGAGCCATTTGAAAAGAATGTCTGAGATTTTCCCTTTCGTACAATAATCGCAGGTATCGTTGCAATATTCATTAAGAATGATAAAATGCGTGTTGCCGTAGTCAAAAGAGTAAGTCGTTTCGTTGCAGGAGGCCGGCCCTTCATTAACAATATATGGCAGAGTGTTGCCGTCTTTATTGTAATTTCTAAGCCATTCCATATCTGATGCAGTCTCAGCCTCGTGGTTTCCTACAAGCGGATACCAGATCATATCTCTAGCTATATATTTTTGTATAGTATATAGCGTAGAATCAGGAGGATCAATATCTCCGGGTGATATTATAAACTGAAATGTGTCTAACTTTTTTATTGCTTCACAGGCTCCTCTAAAATAGTCTTTGTTATCACCGGTGAAGTTTCTCATGTCGGCTGCCAGGATAAATGAAAAAGGTTTTTCGTTGTTGTTTTTTAATTTGTCACCCGATGTGCAACTTGCTAACAGGGTTATAATTATAAGAATCCAGGCTGATTTTTTCATAATACATTTATTGTTTGCCGGAACGAATCCTTACCCTGTTTGCATCAACGGTCAAAATTGCACCGGCATACAGTTCATTACCATATTTTTCAATAACCATCTTACTTAATAAAGCTTGTTGCTTCATTGATAGTTAACTAAGGGTAAAATCCCATAATGTGGAGTGTTGTGCACAATTGCCATTTCTCCAAAATCTTTGTCAAGGGTAATCAAAATCCTTTTGTCTCTGTATGAAAAGTCCAATATTGCGGCATCTCCCGGATCTTTTTCCCAGTCCCCGATCCAAATAACATCATGGCTTGCTTCAGCCAATGCAATGCGTACACCTCCCCAAACACAAGTGTCCAAAACAATTTTCATACTGTTTCAACCTTTGGTAACACTTCAATTCGTTCATGGCCCACCATTCGACGGGCATAAACCAAACAAGCCCTGATATCTTCGGTTTCCAGCCATGGATAGCCATCAAGGATATCCTCAACTGTATCGCCTGCAGCCAACATACCCAATATATGTTCTACTGCCATACGGCGACCCCTAATGATCGGTTTGCCCCCAAAAATTTCCGGATTGACCGTAATCCTTTTTAAAAGAAATTGCTCATCCATATTCTTTAATTATACTTTTTGCAAAGTTAGTAACTTTCCCCTATATTAAAAACTACTTTATTATTCTGCCCGACAGAAATTCAAAATCCTCGACCGTTAATCGCTCGGCGCGCTTTTGGAGCAAGAGGTCAGCTTTTTCATCTCGATTGATATTGAAACCTTTCAGGGAGTTACGCAGGGTTTTACGGCGCTGGTTGAATCCGGCCTTGACCATTGCAAAAAATATTTTCTCATTGCAGTCAAGTTGGGTTTTGTTATTTCGTTTCAGGCGTATTACAGCCGACTTCACTTTTGGAGGTGGGTAAAAGACAGATTCATTCACTGTAAACAGGTATTCAATATCGAAAAACGCCTTTATTAGAATACTCAATATCCCATATTTTTTATTGCCCGGCGGAGATGCAATCCTTTCAGCTACCTCTTTCTGAAACATACCTACTACTTCACTGACCTTGTTTCTGTATTCAAGAACCTTAAAAAGTATCTGACTGGAGATGTTGTATGGAAAATTGCCAATTATTGAAAAGTTGCCTGGAAACAGTGTACTGAGATCATATTTTAAAAAGTCGGCGTGGATTATTTTGCCATTAAGTTCAATAAAATTAGCATTCAGATATTCGATTGATTCTCCATCAATTTCAATAATAAAGAAGTTTGTAAATTGTTTTTCAATTATATGCTTTGTAAGTATTCCGGTTCCTGCACCAATCTCCAGAACATTGTCAGTGCCAGGCAAAAGACTGTCAACAATCTTTATTGCAATGTTGTCATCCTTTAAAAAATGTAGTCCAAGATGCTTTTTTGGAGATACCATAAATGTTTTATTTTTATTTTGTTTGTGACAAGCGTTCACGCTTGTCTATTTTAAAATAACCTTTTCAGTATAACTTTTACTTCCCGATTTTATCTTTACAAAATAAACACCCTTTACATTTCCACTTAGGTCGAAACTGACATTTCCCCTGCCTGTATTATTAAAACCCTTTGAAAACATAACCCTTCCGCTTATATCAGAAACAATAATTCTAGTATTGGTAGAAACTCTGTTTTTTAAGGAAATATTAACAATTCCACTTGTCGGATTAGGATATATTGAAAAGTCATTTTGCGAAAAGTCATTTATGCTAGTTGAGGGATTATAATTCCATATTCCCCACCACATTCCTCTGCCATGAGTTGCAGCCAAAACGGTATTATCGGCTTTTCTGATTTGCAGATTGTCAATCCTTACATTGGGAAAAGAGGCATCATGCTCCCACTCAAAACCTGGCAGACTTGCATCATTAGTCATCCATATTCCCAGCTCTGTTGCCAGAATAATCTGTTTTGCATTTTGAGGGTGGAACAAAGCCCATCGAACCGGAATGTCAGGTAGGTTATTTGTAATATTAGCCCAGTTCGTTCCTCCGTCATAAGTTTGCCATACTTTTGAAACCCCGTAATTAGAGAATGTTGCTATCAGGGTATCATCAGAGCCACCAACTTCAACACAAGAAAGATATGCTGTTGGAAAATCATCAGATCCTATTTCTTCAGTATCAGGTGTTGCCTGTGCATTAATAGCTTTGAAAAGCCTGCCATTTTGCGAACCAAGAAATAGTGTTGAAGTCCCTAAAGGTGAATTTGGCGAAACTTTAACATTTGAGTAGTATGTGTTCAAACCCGCAACACCTATGAGTATAGTGCTGTGAGTTACATTTGGGATGCCTGACATTCGCAATATTTTATTTGCATTACTACCATTGAATTTTGTTTTATTGGCGTAAAGAATATTGTTTTCACTATCGTAATCACAAGGGTTTATGAAAACCCCGGTATTTGGTTCACCAAATTCGGTAAAGTAGTTAAAATTGGAAAACAGAGTATATCTGTTATAGTAAACAGATGTTATCATATATTGGGATTGTGTTTCGTCGAAAAAGCAATAAGTGCCATCGCCTCCATCAATCATATCGTCAATATTAAGTGGCTGACCCTGGTACAGCAAAGATCCGTTATCCTGCAAACCACCTATAAAATTATTTTGACCTGCCTCAGGATAAATGTCGGCAGCATAAAATTGTAAAGTATTGAGATTTTTACTTTTTTCCTCAAAAACAGGATATGCTACAGATGCATTTTCAGAATAAAAAATTCCACCGTCGCTACTGAATAGTGCAATATCGGATGAGCCGGGTTTATATACGCAAATATGTTGGTCGGCGTGTACATAATCATCCCCGCCGCCATAGTACATTAATGCCCAATCGGATACATGGTTCCACGAATTTCCTCCATTAAGAGATTTCCAAAGGTCGAGTCCTCCGACAAAAACATTATCAGGATCAGTAGGGTTTACTACCACTTCGAAAGCATGCCACGACAATGAAGCCCAGTCCACAGAACCTCCTGGCAGAGGTTTTTCAACCCATGACTGTCCGCCATTATCTGAGCGAAGTACATATCTTCCACGGGCGTAATTAAAATTTGTACTGTTAAGCCATCCTGCTCCAACAATAGCATAAACAACGTCCGGATCAGATGGAGCAGCAGCAAGAACAATTCTTCCTGGTATAGGATAATTAGGGTCGTTTGGAATTATAGTCTCATAATAACCATAAACTGTCCAGCTCCCCGGTAATCCGCTATCTGAATATAGAATAGTTGCACCTCCTTCACCGTCAAGATTTTTAAGCGTTCCGATAAATATTCTTCCTGCTGAGGATATTTCGATATCAGCAGGAGCATAGGGCAACTCTTCTCCTGCAATGTTTGGTAGCACCTGCTCCCAGGTTGCGCCTCCGTCAGTTGATCTATACAAGCCATCTGAAGGGTTGCTGGATTGATTTATGCCATGATATATTCCGGAAACCACACCGGCATAAATAACACTTGTACCGTTTTCGTCTCTGATTTCGATATCCGAAATATATTTGAAATCTTCTGTAGATGGAATAATCTCCCAGGTTTCTCCGCCGTCAGTTGTTCTCCATATTCCGTATCCAACTCCGGACGATTCTCTGTATATTATCCTTGCAGTATGATATTCACCGGTTCCCACATAAAATGTTTGAGTGTTGTTCGGGTCATAAGCAATACAGTTTGTTGCCAGTCCCGGCCAGAAATCATCCACCTGCTGCCAGCTTGTGTTTCCCGAAATATCATTGTTAAACCACAAGCCACCAGTTACACCACAAGCCCATACTTTATTGCCACCTGCATCATTCGGATCCCACATAATGCCGCGCATCCGGCCTCCCATGGTTGAGCCGGTTTCATTCCACTCTATTACGTTACCAGATTTCAGCGACTGCTGCTTGTCGAGATTAGTGGTGTATTTAGTTGCTTCAATCAGTCTTTCAACAGGAACACGTTTCAGTTCAGGATCAATAGTCATAAAATAGTTTTGCATTGCTGCCATTTCCGGATTGTCCGGTTTGTTGGCTTCTCCTTTTTCAATGTTAATTGATTTTTCAGCTTTGCTGTATTCCTGTGCAAGGAACCTGTCGTAGTCTGCCCTTTTATCTGAGCTTCCTTGTTGTAGATAAAAGAAGCCGGCAATAATAACTGCCGAAATTAACAGGATACCTGAAATTGTAGTTTTCTTGTTCATTTTGATGTATGTTTTCGTTTTTTACTGATTTTTATTTTTGATAAAGACAGATTGCAAAGGTAATAGGTTGTTTTGGGTTTTTGGAAAATATTTAAAAGAGGTTATTTTATCTGACGAAGCTTTAGCAAAGTCTGAGCCTTCACACATATCAACTTCTTAATAGCTTGGGGCCTTCTTGCTGGTGACAACATCAACAAGATGCAGAGATTAGTTTTAAAATAACAGTCTCCTTGTTTTTAAACATTTATTAGGGTTTTTTGTTGTCTGGAAAATTGATATTTTATTTTTTTGATAAATGTGTGTAAAATTATCTCAATAATTGAGTAATTATTTGTAAAATTGCAACCGTTTTCAAAGATGATAATATAGATAATTAAATTATTCTAAAACAGAACGATAGTATCAGGATGCAAAGATCACTTTTATTAACAATTCTTTTTTCTTTGGCTATTCTTATGTCGTTTGGTAGTGATAAAACCAAACTGCATGAGAAAGAAAAAGTTGTGGCTGAAGAGGAATTGAATACAGGAGCAATGATAATCGATCATATAATCGATCATCACGATTGGCATATTATGGATATTGGCCACAAAGCGATTTCTATTCCATTGCCTGTAATTTTAATCGACAACGGTAATTTTGTTGTTTTTATGTCAAGTAAGTTTGAGCATGGCCATGCAATTTATAAGGGATACAAACTGGAAATTGAAGGCGATCATAAGGGTAAAATTGTGAATACTGAAACGGGTGAGTATCCTCTTGACCTGTCAATAACAAAAAATGTATTTGCCCTTTTATTAAGCATCATGTTTTTACTTTGGGTATTTATTTCCATTGCAAACAGGTATAAAAGAAATCCGAATACTTCACCAAAAGGTTTGCAGTCATTGCTTGAGCCATTAATTATTTTTGTCAGAGACGATATTGCTAAAGATTCGATAGGGGAAAAGTATGAAAAGTACTTACCTTACCTTCTAACGATTTTCTTTTTTATATTTTTCAATAACCTGTTTGGCTTGATTCCTTTTTTCCCGTTTGGTGCAAATCTGACAGGAAATATTGCACTTACCGGGGTGTTGGCTGGTTTTACAATTATAAT